>NZ_CP050133.1:1735000-2031205 GCF_011612585.1 Streptococcus cristatus ATCC 51100
TCGGTTTATTTTCTTGTTACTATTTGATATAGTTATTCAATTTTCAATGGACAAGTTTAGAATAGTCATCACTATCCTAATGGAGCCTAGCGGGATCGAACCGCTGACCTCCTGCGTGCAAAGCAGGCGCTCTCCCAGCTGAGCTAAGGCCCCACAAGACCTCTCAAAACTAAACATGACGACCAATGGCTTCCGTTTTTCCTTAGAAAGGAGGTGATCCAGCCGCACCTTCCGATACGGCTACCTTGTTACGACTTCACCCCAATCATCTATCCCACCTTAGGCGGCTGGCTCCTAAAAGGTTACCTCACCGACTTCGGGTGTTACAAACTCTCGTGGTGTGACGGGCGGTGTGTACAAGGCCCGGGAACGTATTCACCGCGGCGTGCTGATCCGCGATTACTAGCGATTCCGACTTCATGTAGGCGAGTTGCAGCCTACAATCCGAACTGAGACTGGCTTTAAGAGATTAGCTTGCCGTCACCGACTTGCGACTCGTTGTACCAGCCATTGTAGCACGTGTGTAGCCCAGGTCATAAGGGGCATGATGATTTGACGTCATCCCCACCTTCCTCCGGTTTATTACCGGCAGTCTCGCTAGAGTGCCCAACTGAATGATGGCAACTAACAATAAGGGTTGCGCTCGTTGCGGGACTTAACCCAACATCTCACGACACGAGCTGACGACAACCATGCACCACCTGTCACCGGTGTGCCGAAGCAAAATCCTATCTCTAGGACGGGCACCGGGATGTCAAGACCTGGTAAGGTTCTTCGCGTTGCTTCGAATTAAACCACATGCTCCACCGCTTGTGCGGGCCCCCGTCAATTCCTTTGAGTTTCAACCTTGCGGTCGTACTCCCCAGGCGGAGTGCTTAATGCGTTAGCTGCGGCACTGAGTCCCGGAAAGGACCCAACACCTAGCACTCATCGTTTACGGCGTGGACTACCAGGGTATCTAATCCTGTTTGCTCCCCACGCTTTCGAGCCTCAGCGTCAGTTACAGACCAGAGAGCCGCTTTCGCCACCGGTGTTCCTCCATATATCTACGCATTTCACCGCTACACATGGAATTCCACTCTCCCCTTCTGCACTCAAGTTAAACAGTTTCCAAAGCGTACTATGGTTAAGCCACAGCCTTTAACTTCAGACTTATCTAACCGCCTGCGCTCGCTTTACGCCCAATAAATCCGGACAACGCTCGGGACCTACGTATTACCGCGGCTGCTGGCACGTAGTTAGCCGTCCCTTTCTGGTAAGATACCGTCACAGTGTGAACTTTCCACTCTCACACTCGTTCTTCTCTTACAACAGAGCTTTACGATCCGAAAACCTTCTTCACTCACGCGGCGTTGCTCGGTCAGACTTCCGTCCATTGCCGAAGATTCCCTACTGCTGCCTCCCGTAGGAGTCTGGGCCGTGTCTCAGTCCCAGTGTGGCCGATCACCCTCTCAGGTCGGCTATGTATCGTCGCCTTGGTGAGCCGTTACCCCACCAACTAGCTAATACAACGCAGGTCCATCTGGTAGTGGTGCAATTGCACCTTTTAATTGACTATCATGCAATAGTCAATGTTATGCGGTATTAGCTATCGTTTCCAATAGTTATCCCCCGCTACCAGGCAGGTTACCTACGCGTTACTCACCCGTTCGCAACTCATCCAGAAGAGCAAGCTCCTCCTTCAGCGTTCTACTTGCATGTATTAGGCACGCCGCCAGCGTTCGTCCTGAGCCAGGATCAAACTCTCATTAAAAGTTTGAGTTCTCACTCATTTCTGTCACTGACAGATTTATTGTTTTTTCTTTGTTCAGTACTACAACATATGTTGTAGCGCCCTGCACATTGGTTCGTCTTGTTCAGTTTTCAAAGGTCTTTATCGCTCTCTCAAGCGACAACTATATCAGTATATCACCTATCTATCCCCTTGTCAACACTTTTTTGAAATTTTTTTATCTTTTTTTCATCTTTTCTTCCTAACACCTCTATAACTACCTATAACTCAATAAATTAAAAGGGAAAGCCAACCTCTCCCTCTTACCTCTCCCCTATCCACTATATCACCGTGCTGCTAAAGTCTAT
The DNA here is from genome assembly GCF_011612585.1 of Streptococcus cristatus ATCC 51100. Taxonomy (NCBI): domain Bacteria; kingdom Bacillati; phylum Bacillota; class Bacilli; order Lactobacillales; family Streptococcaceae; genus Streptococcus; species Streptococcus cristatus. The sequence continues at coordinate 1,737,080 of NZ_CP050133.1, forward strand.
TAAATATTCCTCTAACTCTCGCAACAGTCTTTTACGCCCCTTAAACCGTTCGTCACCTAGTAAGCGGTGGTATAACTCTAGTTGTTCTTTGTCTAACTTGGAAGTGTAGGCTGCTAACGAACTTCGAAGAGCGACTAAATCATCTAAAGCTAGTTCGCGCTTGCTCAGTCTATGACTAATGGTTCCAACTTCTTCATAAGACTGACGATCGAAGCGGCGTTTTTGGCTCTCTTGCTTGCGAAGTATGTCATGAATATGATTCCGAAATTTTGTCTTGAAGTAGCGATAGAGGCGGCTTTCATCTTGACTGATATCTGGATGACTTTCTTCCAGCTGGTGATAAACCAGCATACCTTCTTGTTCCCAGTCACTACTCTCCCATAAATGTACATAATAATCCCGTGCGCAGCGCCGGACGATCCACTGCACTTTCTCATAGCGTTCCTTGAAGTTCATGTTATCTCCTTTTTCTTTGATAATATGATTCTACAAGAAAAACTCTTCCCTCAGGCCTCCTGTCCCTATCCTGTCTATTTTATACCCTAACTGGTACTTAATGTAAGAAATTTCGGCATCTCAGGGACTTTTTATGACATGTTAGAACGCAAAAACAACTGCTTCAAAAAGCAGTTGTTTTTTTGGATATTATTCTTCGTCTTCAACATCCTGATCATCGTCAGAATATTCATCATCTTCTTCATTTAACTCAACTTCTTCGCCGAGATCATCTGGAGCTATTTCATTGATTTCAGCATCGTAGGCTTCAACCTCACTCTTTTCATCATCTGGATTGTCTTCATCGTATGAAAGAGCTGGATCCTCTTCATAAGAGTCCTCATCTTCAGGATCATCATCGCTATAATCAATCGCATCTTCGTCGCCATCCATAAAGGCATTAACGCGTTTTTTCTTGCGTTTCTTAGGCTCGTCTTCCTCGTCCGTTTCTTCCAAAGCGATGATTTCTTCATCGACTTCGTCAATGGCATACCAAGAACGAAGACCCCATTTATTGTCACCAAGTGGGATGAAGCTGCCATCTACATTCAGTTCTGTATAAAATAGAGGCAGCGCTTCTCGGATTTCGCTATTTGATTTTTCCAGATAATTTTGAATTTCATTGACAAGCTCATCGAAATACATTTCATGGTCACGCCCGCGCAATTCTAAGATGGCACGTGCTACCTCAATCATCGAAAGCTCACTTTTTTCTTGTCCTGCAAATACTTCTAATTCCAAAGTTATTCTCCTTAAGATTACACAGGCATTTAGCCAGGCATTTTTTCGCTACTTTCTATTGTACGATAAATTTGTCGTCTAGTCAAAAAAATTTCACCTAGACTATCCGACTTTTCAACTCCAGTCATTCTACCATAATCGTAGCATCTATGGAGCAGCATCTTCCTCTAATTTATAAACATTGACATATTTATCCTCACAAGTCTTCGACTAATCATGATATAATAGAAAAAACTTTGTTTAATAGAAAGAAGCTTATGCCTCTCCTCCAACGTACCATCAAACTAGCTCTCGCAACATGCCTGGCCGCTGCTCTAGCTGCTTTTTTAGGTTTGAACAATGCTATATCAGCTGGTATCATTGCTATCCTCAGTGTTTCTGACACCCGCAGAAGCACGATCAAACTGGCCCGCAACCGCCTCTTGTCTACTATTTTAGCACTAGCCATCGGGAGCTTATCTTTCATCCTTCTGGGATTTAACCTTTGGAGCTTAGGGATTTATATCCTACTCTACGTTCCCTTGGCTTATCTCTTTGGCTGGGAAATAGGCATCACCCCTAGTACAGTTTTGGTTACCCATCTGCTGCTAGCCCATTCTGTTTCTTGGCCTCTTTTGGCCAATGAAATGGCTGTCTTCCTCATTGGAACTGGATTCGCTCTCCTAGCTAATCTATATATGGTTTCGAACCAACAAGATATTGATAACTATCATATTCAAGTTGAAGAACAACTAAAGAAAATTCTACTACGTTTTGAATATTTCTTGAAAGCTGGAGACGGTCGAAACGATGCAACTCTAATTAAAGAACTAGATATTATCCTTCAAGAAGCCTTAGAACTGGTCTATCTGGACCATTCCAACCATCTCTTTCATCAGACCAACTACCACATTCACTATTTTGAAATGCGGCAGGAGCAGAATCGCATTCTAGAAGACATGGCAGGAAATATCAATAATTGCCAATTGGCAGCCAGTGAGAGCTTGATTTTAGCACGTCTTTTCTCCAAGACAGCCCAACAGCTCAGTCAAGAAAATCCTGCTCACGAATTAGTTGAAGAAATCGAAACCTGCTTGGCTGTCTTTCGCGAACGCCCGCTCCCTAAGACCCGGCAAGAATTTGAAACTCGCGCTACACTTCTGCAACTTTTACGAGACTTGGAAACTTTTATTAAGATTAAAGTAGAATTTTATCAAAATTACCAAAAGGTGCAAGCAAGTTAGCTCTATGCTATTTCCAATAGATAATAAAAGGAGTTGAAAATTCTTCAACTCCTTTTTCTCATTCAGTAAAGGCGTTCGCTCATTCTTTTAAGTGATATGAATAACTTGCGACTACGACATCCTCATACCATTTCAGATAGTATTTTAATTTTAAACTCATCTGGTTATGCAGAATATTCTGCCATCTTTTTTTAGGTATAAATTGAGGTACTAGGACCGTCACTGTTCGTCCTTCTTTTTTGGCTCGCTTGGCTACCTTAATCACATACTGAACTGTCGGACTGATGATATTGCGATAGCTAGTCGTGACTGTCTCGAAGCGAATATCAGGGAAGTAGTCAGCAAATTCCTCGGCTACTTCAGCATCTTTTTCAGCAGTTTCTGCTGTTGAAACGTGCATTGCCACGACTTCATCTCCGATACTGCGAGCATAGCTCATCGCTCCTACACTGACTCGGGTAACATTCCCGACTAGGACAATTACTGTATTACCAGTGTAGCTCTGACGCTCAATGTGGTCATGCAATCTCAACTGTTTAGCAACTCTATTATAATGCTGCTTGATAGATAAGAACAGCCAAGTCAAGACGATGATAATAGGAAAGAAAGGCCAAATATCTTGAAGACGGAACAAGAGCAAGATAAGGACAATCCCATAACAAATGATCGCACCAAGGATATTCGCAATCGAATGCTTCAAGAAATTATTTCCATATTTTTTCTTCCAATGGACAACCATACCGGTCTGGGAGAGTGCAAAGGGCACGAACACACCAATCGTGTACAGGGGAATCAAGCGTTCTGTATTTCCCTTAAAGATGAACAAAAGAGCAATGGCACCAAAAGCCAGGGTGAAAATGCCATTAGAATAGCTGAGCCGATCTCCTTTTTCCATGTACATATGAGGCATGTATTTGTTCTTAGCCATATTGTAGGAAAGCATCGGAAAAGCTGAGAAGCCTGTATTGGCTGCCACTGCTAAGATCAAAGCAGTCGACAATTGGAAAACATAGAACAAGATACGACCAAGGGGAGAAGGCCCCAAAATCGCTTGCGCCATCTGAGCCAAGGTCGTTACACCTTTGACAGGCACGATGCCAATCCAATAATTCAAGAAGGTAATGCCCGCAAACATGATTCCTAGGATTAAGGCCATAATCGATAGGGTAGCTGCGGCATTATGGGCTTTGGGTTTCTTGAAAAAAGGGACCGAATTGGAAATAGCTTCCACTCCTGTCAAGGAAGCAGAGCCGCTGGTGAAAGCACGAAGCAGCAAGATCAAACTGACTCCAGTAATCGGACTACCAATGCTCGCAGTTGCATGATAGTCTAAATTTCCTATCAGGATTTGCACAAAACCAAAACCAATCAACAATAAGGTGCTGACAATAAAAAGATAGACAGGAATCATCAAGGAAGTGGCCGATTCTTTTAGTCCTCGGAGATTCATTAGCATCAACAAGAGAACTAGGAAAATAGAAATATGTAAATTGTAAGGGTGTAAGACGGGAATCGCAGAGGTAATTGCGTCCGCTCCCGAAGCGACCGAAACAGCTACTGTCAACATGTAATCTACCAGTAAGCTTCCGCCAGCAATCAAACCTGCCGTTGGAGATAGATTTTCTGTCGTCACCATATAAGCTCCTCCTCCTTGAGGATAAGCATGAATAACCTGACGATAGGAAATCGTCAAACTCGCTAATAGAATCAAGACGACAATTCCTATGGGAAGCGACCACCAAATGGCACCAACAGAAACTGAAGTCAAGACCAAAACAACCTGCTCTGGTCCATAAGCAATCGAAGACAAAGCATCACTGGAGAGCATGGCTAAAGCTTGCATCTTAGTCAGTAAATGGCCATCTTCTCCCTCTTTCCCTGATTTTAATGGGCGTCCAATAAAAAAGCCTTTTAGCTTGGAAAACATAAGTTCCTCCTTTAAAAACATGAGCCATTCTACTCCTTTTCAGAAAACATGTCAATACTTTTCTGAAAATAAATTTCAATCTCCTACTTTTCATCCAATTATATATTTAAAGTTTTAAACTCAATCTTCTATAAAATTTTCCAGTTTTTCTGTAGACAACATGCTTGTTTATATAGGAGCATCAAAAAACGAGCTTTATGTAAAACTCGTCTTTGATATATAAATTTCTTAAATCCTAGTGGTTGTTAGTAAAAGAATTCTATCTCAGAATAAATAAGATAGCAGTGCATCAGGACGAGGCCTCTATCTTCCGGATACACCAGTCAATCAGTTCTTCCAGTCGCTCAATTGCTTCGGTCATATGCAGGTAGCCCATGACTGCCTCAAAGCCAGTAGACATACGGTAGGTAACGATGTCCGTATTCTTAGCCTTGGTGTGGCTGTTGGCATTGCGACCGCGCTTGTAGATATCCTCTTCCTTCTCCGTCAGAATCCCTTCTTCCAGCATGAGAGAGATGAGATTAGCCTGAGCCTTGGCAGAAACGTACTTGGTCGCTTCCCTATGCAGCTGATTGGGCTTAGTCAGCCCCTGAAAAATCAGGTGCCGCCGGATATACATGGAGTAGACAGCATCTCCCTCAAAGGCGAGGGCAATGCCGTTAATCAGGTTGACATCAGTCACGTGTCCACCTCACTCCGTCCTTAGTATCTAAGAGCTTGATGCCCTGAGCGGCCAATTCATCCCGAATACGGTCTGCAGTCGCAAAGTCCCGATTAGCCCGCGCTGCCTGGCGTTCCTCAATCAAGCGCTCAATGTCCGCATCCAGGACTTCTTCTACAAAGACGATACCGAAAACTTCTAAGAGCTTGGCAAAGGCTTCCTTAACTTCAGCGGTGTAATTGCCAGAGTTGATCCACTTGGCTAGCTCGAAGACAACCGTGATACCGTTAGCTGCATTGAAATCTTCGTCCATAGCGGCAGTGAATTTGTCCAGAAAGGCCTGAAGCTGAGCAGAGTCTGCCTGACCAGTGAAAGGCTGCTCATAGGTATTTTTCAAATACTTGAGATTGACGGCTGCATCATGAACAGCCTTTTCTGTGAAATTAATCGGCTTGCGGTAATGCTGGGTCGCAAAGAAAAAACGCAGCACCTGACCATCAATGGTCTTGAGAGCATCGTGAACAGTGATAAAATTGCCTAGAGATTTGGACATCTTGACGTCGTCGATGTTAACAAAGCCATTGTGCATCCAGTAGTTGGCAAAAGTCTGACCAGTCTTGGCCTCTGACTGGGCAATTTCATTGGTATGATGAGGAAACTCTAGGTCTGCCCCACCACCGTGGATATCAATGGTATCACCCAAAATCTCCGTCGACATGACCGAACACTCAATATGCCAGCCCGGACGACCAGGTCCCCAAGGACTGTCCCAAGAAATCTCGCCCGGCTTAGCCGCCTTCCAGAGAGCAAAATCTACCGGATTTTCCTTACGAGCAGTCTCATCATCTGTCCGACCAGAAGCACCCAACTCCAAGTCTGCCAAGGTTTTGTTGGCTAATTTGGCATAATCACGAGACTTTTCGACGCGGAAGTAGACATCGCCCTCTGACTCATAGGCGTAGCCTTTGTCAACCAAGTCCTCAACAAAACGGATGATGTCAGCCATAAACTCCACCACCCGCGGATGACGAGTCGCAGGTTTTACACCCAGAGCTGAGACATCCTCACGAAAAGCTGCGATATACTTGTCAGCCACCTCTTGAGGCGTAATGCCTTCTTCCTTGGCGCGATTGATAATCTTATCATCTACATCTGTAAAATTGGAAATATAGTTGACCTCAAATCCCCGATACTCAAAATAGCGACGAACTGTGTCAAAAGCTACTGTTGAGCGGGCATTGCCGACATGGATATAGTTATAAACCGTCGGACCGCAGACATACATGCGAACCTTGCCCTCTTCAATGGGCACAAATTCACGTAGGCTGCGGGTCATGGTGTCGTAAATTTTAATCATGCGGTCCACTCCCTTCTCTATTTCTGACTTTTTCGGCTGAAAACCAGCTCTGCAAAAGGGCCAAATTGTCTGAGGCTATTCAGTTGGTAAAAGCGCTGCCCTTCCTCTTGGGTAAAGAGGGGAACCCCCTTTCCTAGGATAAGGGGTGCTATCTGAATAATGAGGTGATCGAAAAGATCCGCATCCAAGAGCGGTCTTACCAAGGAATTACCACCAATCACAAAGACATTTTTGCCTTTATCAATCTGGTGAACAAAGTCCACCACATCCCCAGCTACTGGCTGGTAATTGCTGACAGGCAGGTGCCTATCATGCGTAAAGACATAGTTTTCCGTAGCTTGATAAAAACTTTCTACATCTTGCAAATCTTGGATTTCCTCAAAGGTCCGCTTGCCCATGATGGTGATATCCATTTGCCTGTAAAAGTCATCATAGCCTGTATCCTCTACAGAACCAAGCTGATGCAGCCAGTCTATCCTGTGCTGGCTGTCTGCCAAGTAGCCATCCATGGTGATACAGCCGTAAAAATATACTGCCATTCTTGTAGTTACCTTTCTAGTTCCTTTGCTATTGTCAAAGCGATAGTGAAAAAAGTCATGGCATTAGCTGTCCGCTCTTCATGGCGGGCATCCCAGATTCGGTTATGATGATCCACATAGTCAGCTGTGTAGAAGAATTGATAGACCTTGGTCTTGCGAAATTGACTCCAAGCCATGATAGCTGAAGCTTCCATGTCCACCACTTGAGCTCCAGCAGCCAAGCGACGCTTGACCTTATCAGGCGTTTCTCGATAAAAGGCATCAGTCGTCCAAGTCTTGGTGCGGATATGCTCAATATCGTGCTTGTCAAAGATGGCTTCTATCTTAACCAATAGAGCTTCGTCATAGGCTACTTCGTCACCCGGTGGGGCATAATGGTAGCTAGTGCCTTCATCTCGCAAAGCAGCAGCCGGCAGGATAATCTTGTCCGCCTCAATTGAGCGATCCAAAACGCCACAGGAACCTAGAATGATGAAATTCTTGAAGCCTCTGGCCGCCAACTCCTCCAGTTGGCCAATCACTGATGGAGCTCCAATAAGCGCAGTCATGACCGCAACTTGATTTCCATCATAATTATATACATACCAAGGGAATTGACCGTTAAGATTTTTTAAATAGCCTCCTTGATAGACTTTTTCTGACTCAATCAAACGTTTCAGAATTTCGCCATTAAAGGACAGGATGATAGTTTCACAAACCTCACCCTTGTCCATCATCTGCCTATCTGTTGGCTCAATAACCCCAGCTTCATCTTCGAATTCCTCTAATAACATAACTTCACTTTCTTTAAGACTTCAGCAAATCCAGCTTCATCTTTTCTATGCGGCGCAGTTTGGTCTCATCTTTTCGGCTTCACTTATAGTGAGCCCATTGGGTTACAGTTTGCCAAATTACTCCTTAGCAAGACCCCCTAAAGTATCTTGTTAGCTGTCCAAAATTGGCCTTTCTTAGAGCTCCGACGAATGGTGGCTGGCTTCGCGGGCATGCTCCAGCTTATCCAAATAATATTCTCGCTGTTCTTCCACCTCGTGGATGGTTGGCTCATCTTTCTGACCATGAACACGCACGATCTTAGCCGGGATTCCAACTACAGTTACATCACTAGGCACATCGGCCACAACAACTGCTCCAGCTCCAACTTTGGCATTTTCACCAATTTCAACTGGGCCAATGACTTGAGCATGAGCAGAGACCAAGGCACCCCGACGCACAGTCGGATGTCGTTTCCCTGTATCCTTACCAGTTCCGCCTAAGGTCACTCCGTGATACAGGAGCGCACCCTTTTCCACGATGGCCGTTTCACCGATAACCAATCCACCACCATGGTCAATGAAAACACCTGACTCAATCTGAGCACCTGGATGAATCTCAATCTGAGTCCAAAAGCGCCAAAATTGGCTGTGCATGCGTGCCAGTAGCTTAAAGCCTCTCTTCCAGAGGAAATGAGAAAGACGGTGGGCTGCCAAGGCCTTGACACCTGGATAAGTCAGAATGACCTCCAGCGAAGTACGAGCAGCCGGATCATTTTCTTTTACAATCTCAATGGCTTCTTTCCACCAGCCCATCTTCTTCTCCTTTCATTAGGTAAAATAAGGGAGCAGGCCCTACACAAAGAAATTTGTAAGGTAATCGAGCCTGATCACTCCCTTTTCATTATTCTTCCGATTTAGTTTTAGGGGCGTCTTCATGTTTCTTATGAAAATGCCCTTTTTCCTGATGTTTATCGTGGTCTCTCTTTGGCTTGTCAGGCTTAGGCGGACGTGGCAAGAGAGCTTTCATAGACGCATCTACACGGCCTTTTTCGTCAATCTTAATGACCTTAACATCGACAAAATCACCAATTTGTACCAAGTCTTCGACATTGTTGGTTCGAGTCCAAGCCATTTCAGAGATGTGAACGAGGGCATCGGTCTTGTCAAAGAGGTTGACAAAGGCACCGAATTTCTCAATCCGAACAACCTTGGCATGGTAAACTTCGTCCACTTTTGCTTCACGGACCAAGCCAGCAATGATTTCCTTAGCACGGTTAATGGCCGCTTGGTCGCTAGAGTAGATCGATACATTTCCTTCTTCGTCAATATCAATCTTAACGCCTGTTTCAGCGATGATCTTGTCGATAGTTTCGCCACCCTTACCGATGACAATCTTAATTTTGTCCACATCAATCTTGATAGTGTCGATTTTCGGAGCAGTTGGAGCCAACTCAGGACGTGGAGCTGGAATTGTCGCTTCAATCAAGTCCAGAATTTCAAAACGGGCTTTCTTAGCTTGGGCAAGAGCCTCTGTCAAGATTTCTGCTGTAATTCCTTCAATCTTGATATCCATCTGCAGGGCTGTAATCCCTTCACGAGTACCAGCTACCTTAAAGTCCATATCACCAAAATGGTCTTCCAAACCTTGAATGTCCGTCAGAACCGTGTAGTTGCTGCCATCTGAAATCAAGCCCATGGCAATTCCGGCAACCGGTGCCTTAATCGGCACACCACCTGCCATCAGAGCCAACGTACCCGCACAGATAGAGGCTTGAGAAGAAGAACCATTTGATTCCAAGACTTCTGCTACCAGACGGATCGCGTAAGGAAACTCTTCCAAGCTAGGCAAGACTTGCTCCAAGGCACGCTCCCCAAGAGCACCGTGTCCAATTTCACGACGGCCAGGAGCACCATAACGGCCTGTTTCACCGACAGAGTATTGCGGGAAATTATAGTGGTGCATGAAGCGTTTCTTGTATTCTGGATCCAAGCCGTCCACGATTTGCGTTTCGCCCATTGGTGCCAGAGTCAGAACAGACAAGGCTTGGGTTTGCCCACGAGTAAAGAGACCAGAACCATGCACGCGCGGCAGGTAATCCACTTCTGCATCCAGCGGACGGATTTCATCAACCTTACGACCGTCAGGACGGACCTTATCTTCAGTAATCAAACGGCGCACTTCTGCATGCTCCATTTGCTCCAAGATTTCAGCCACATCACGCATGATACGGTCGGATTCTTCATGGTCCGCATATTTTTCTTCGTAGACTGCTGTGACTTGGTCTTTGACAGCCTGAGTTGCGGCTTCGCGCGCCAGCTTTTCTTCTACCTGAACAGCCTTTTGGAGGTCGCTGTTGTAGGCTGCGATAATCTCTGCCTGCAGCTCTTCATCAACATGCAGCAGTTCTACTTCTGCTTTTTCCTTGCCGACTGCTGCGACAATTTCTTCTTGGAAGGCAATCAATTCTTTGACTGCTTCATGCCCTTTGAGAAGAGCTTCCAGCATGATATCTTCAGACAGTTCCTTAGCTCCGGATTCTACCATGTTGATGGCGTCTTTGGTGCCAGCCACTGTCAGTTCCAAAAGCGAAACTTCTTTTTGTTCCTTGCTCGGGTTTATGATAAATTCACCATCCACATAGCCGACCTGAACTCCTGCGATAGGGCCGTTAAAAGGAATATCTGAAATAGAAAGAGCCAGAGAGCTACCGAACATAGCGGCCATTTGAGGCGAAGCATCTTCGTCATAAGAAAGAACAGTATTGATAACCTGAACTTCATTGCGGAAACCTTCCGCAAACATAGGACGAATCGGACGGTCAATCAAGCGGGCAGTCAGAGTGGCATCTGTTGACGGACGGCCTTCGCGCTTGTTAAAGCCACCAGGATATTTCCCAGCTGCATACATTTTTTCCTCATAGTTGACCTGCAATGGGAAAAAGTCCCCCGTAGCCATCTTTTTGGACATGGTTGCCGCGGTTAAAACGGTACTTTCTCCATATCGAACAACGGCGCTACCATTTGCCTGCTTTGCAACCTGACCGGTTTCAACTACCAGCTCACGACCTGCAAAAACGGTTTTAAAAACTTGTTTTGTCATAAAGACTCCTTGCCGAGCACATGCTCAAATTTTTTCATACGCCTTGGCTACAAAGATCAAGATATTAAGCCCGTCAAAAGCAATGTAAACATAGGAAAGCGAACGGCGGAGCGACTGCTCCTAGATAGATTTATCTTTTTTTACAAAAAGCCTAGGAGGTGTTCAGTTAGCACCGTGACTTTAATTTTATGTTCTTAGTAGCTTATTATATCCTCATCTTTGTATCAAGCACGTACAGACCCTATTTTACCACAATTTCAGCCAAAAGAAAAAGGCTTTGATAGCCTTTTTAAATGAATATCTTGAATCTACATATTTTTAGAGCTAGTTATATTTATTTTAAAAAAATTAAACCTAATCTATCGTTTCGCGACTAACCGCATAAAAACGCGTTTTTTGAGCACCGCCTGAATTATTCTTCTTATTTCACACCATATGAAGCGAGACAGACTGAAACTCCCAAAATAAAAAAGAGCCCTAATATGACTCCGGTTGCAGATTATTCAAATTTTGATTCATTCGCGTCATTGGCAGGTTTCATATTGATTTGCAAAAGATTCGTAATGTTTTCTTTATCAGTCGTAGCTTTTCCTTTACTATCTACTTTAATAGCAAGGCAATGAGTACTAGTATCAACTATTTTGCATGCTTTATTTTTATGTAAATATTTTAATTATAACTCAATAAAAAGTGAAAGGAATTTTAAAATGTTAAAAGACAATATAAAAAAGCCCGACTAGATGCAGGACTTACTCAAATTAGAAGTTACTGAAAATTAGGTGTAGCTCAAGCCCAATATGCTAGGTGAGAGAATGGAGGAAGAATCCTAAAAGATGAAACAGTAGAAAAGCTAGCTGAAATTTTTGGCACATCTTTTGAAATTTTAAAGGGGCGCGATGACGGATTGGAAGAAATTGTTAGTTTATTGAAACAATATACTCTATCTAGTAAACAAAAGGAAGAAGTCAAGTGTTTAATTGAAGAATATGTTAAAAAAATAACTATATAGGAAAAGGGAAAGGAAAAAGAGAGCCTAGGCTCTCAGTTAAATCAATGAATTCGTAATTTTTTCATAATCTGTATTTGTAGATTATATTTATACAAACTATCGTTACTTCTAGCAATTGACGGACAACCAATTTTCTGTGCAATTCCCTCTAACTTTATTATTGAATACTTAGTATAAGTCACTCTCTTATTGAGCAAAAGCAAAATATCATCGATTTCAGAAAATTGGTTAAGAATTATTCTTCCATTTACACTAGAATCAACAGTAATCAGACTAAATAGGCGTGCGGTTTGTTCCGAGGTAAAGTTATTTGAATATTTAGTTCTAAAATAATGAAATGTCTTCAATAAATCTTTTAATCTGTCTTCGGAATTAATAAACTTATAACTAAAACCAATTCCAAATTTTAACTTATGATCAGTACCTTTTTCCCCACTCGATGTTACACCATATATTAAATTTTTTATTCTATAATAAAGAATCCAAAAATCTTCATCGGTATGAGCAGAAGATTTATAATATTTAAAATATCTCGTAAGTCTATTTAATACTTTTTTGTCATACTTTTTTTTAGAAATGTCAATGTGTAACTTTTTATCAGATATATTAAAATTATATCCAAGATACTCAAAGTTTAGTGTATTAACAGAGGGTGTGTATTCATATATATCTGTTTTACTCTCATTAGCCGATAAATCAATTTGTTCCAATAAACTAAATAATAAATTTTTCTCACTATTTTTATCAATAGTCATACTTTTGGGATAACTTTTTATGATTAATATGTCATCTACATATCTAACATAAAAAATTGGAGAAAATTCTCGTCTTATAGCATCATCAAATTCTTCTAAATAAACTTCAGATAATGCATTAGAAAATGGCATTCCTAACGGAACACCAGAAATGTCACTATTAAAAATAAACTTTTTAATAATATCCATACTAGGGTCTTTTAACAAAGATGATTTAACTAATTTTTGATATAGTTTGTGTTTGTTGATGGATGGAAAGAAGTTTTTAATATCTGATTTTATGACATAAAATTTCTGAGGTGTTGCAGTTAAATTTGACTGATTACAATAAATACTCCCCTGACTTAAAAATTGAATCAATGATTTGATAATAGCGTTTCTATTTGGGAGCACTAGGCTGAATTTATTTATAATTTCGGTATTTACATCCTTTAATTCTAAACGTAAATCCTCTTTTTTTAATTTATAAACCAGTCGCTTTCCTATGTTATTTTTTGAAAAAATCGAACTAAATTTCATGAAATATCCCTAAAATCGTAGGCACAGGAAGGATAATAAAATTCCCTATGGGCAAGATTTTAATATCCTTACCTAGATAGACACCATATACAACGTGAGGTACATAATACAATGTACGGTACATGACACCTTAAGCTAAAGCTTGAAATAATCTTTTTGTGTGTATGAGAACTCAATCTTGTATTAAACTAGTATTAAAATATTTAGTGTTCTCAAGCCTACACTTTATATGGTACAATATAAGGGACAAAAAATCAAGGATAATTAAATTATGAATAAACAATATCTTAAACAGGAATGGTTTTTAACTACAGAAATTCTCCCTTCTGAGGTACCAACCTTTTTCTCAAATTCACCATTAAAAAATAATTTAGAAAATTTGATGAATCTGGTTCCAACCAATAATAAAAAGTTTAACGAAAAATTCAATGGAAAATATACAATACCACTTCACTACGAAATCCCTAAAAATAATGGTAGTTATAGGACAATTTCGTTGATGCATCCTTCTTCACAGTTAAAGTTTTTATTTTATATTATGAAATATGAATATTTACTAATTAACTTTCTTCAAAAGTCTAAATTTAATGTTCGTAAAGTTCAAAAAGCAAACACTATAACATATTCAGAAAGCAAAGCTTTAGAAAAAGAACTGTTAAAAATAGAACAAGATTTTGGCATCGAAGGAAATAATTCTATTACAAATGAAGAATTGGACCCTTTCTTTAAAAAATATTTCACCTATAATAAACATCATACATTATCTAATATTCTGAATTCCCCTAGTTTTAATAGAGATAGTTTGCGATATAGATTTTTTTCTAAACTTGATATCCAAAACTTTTTTAGAAGTATATATACACACTCAATCACATGGGCAATTGTTGGAGATAAACATCTAGGTAAGGAATATTCTCATCATTCATTGAAAAATACTTTTGCCGCTCAATCTGACATAATTCAACAAAAAAGCAATGATAACGAAACTAACGGGATTATAATCGGACCAGAAATAAATAGAATAATTGCTGACATTATTTTAACACACTGCGATTTTAATATTGAGAAAAACTTAAATCAGCAAAATATTTATTTCAATAAAAATTATAAAATTTATCGCTTCATTGATGATTATTACATCTTTTCCTCAACTTACGAAATACTAGAAATTATTGAGCAAGAAATTTCTAGGGAACTTTCTAACTTCAATTTAAAACTTAATCTTGAAAAACATCAAATTAAGGAGCAGCCTTTCTCCTTGGCTGATTCATCCATTATACAATTAAAGCAACTTTTTTATAGTTTCAATAATAGGAGAGAACTAAATCTTCTGAAATTATCACAGAATCCTAATGCTATTGAAAACATTGAAAAGTATAAACAATGTCTTAATAGAGACTCTGCGAATTATAAAATTTCAGTAGGCAAGATAATTCTTAAGGAACATACTTGGAATCATCTATATGATACAATAAGGAATATAATTAGCAATACACATAGTTCTAAAAGGCGGGTCGTTCTATACTTTTTAAAGACTATCTCTTTAGAAATTTATGAACCAATTTTTATTAATCAAGAAACGACTAACTATAATAAAAACTTTTATGAATACCTTCGAACGATAAATACTGCTCTTGATCAGATAAATAATATCTATTCAATCCATCCTGATTCTGATACAACAAAGTCATACATTTATACTTTAATGAAATTCAGAGCTTCGATTTCTAAATTAAGAACAACAATCAATAATAATGATAATAAAAACTTTATAACAAATAGTAAAAATTATTTATTAGATATCGAAAATAGGATATTTGAAAATATCTATCGTATATTGAAGAATAACTCAAATAGAATCAATAATATTTCTGATCTAATTGTATATTTGAAATTTTTTGATAAGAAGTTGAGTTCTCAGTTTTTATGTCAACTACTCGATGAAAATCCAGAAGATTACTATACACTTTGCGCTATTGGTTATTATATAATTGGATATGAAAGCAGATATAAGGTCGTCTTAAACTATTTATTTAAAACGATAATGAATTTTGTCAGAAATTACCAAACACATACGGAAAGTTTATTAGAAGATGCTAAATATTTTTATATTTTAAATGATTTTATTTACTATCCTGGATTTCAAGGACTAAAAAAAGAAGGTCAATTTATCAGAGACATTTTAGAGGATTTGAAAGATGAAGAATTAAATAAACTAGAAAGAGATAGTACCAATTATTTAATTTTTAAAGAATTAATGAATCAATCTTACTTTAACTGGAGTTTACAAGAACACGATTTTAAAAAATTACAAATTAAAAAGAAAGCTACAGACAGAAAAAGTTATTCTTTTAATGATTACTAACATGATTCCAAGATTAAAAAGCAATGTTAAAACTTTACCTAATGTTCGTATGGTGATATGAGTTGATTTTGAAAGATTATGTCTTTGGTAGCTTGTTTATCGCTAAATAGACAAAATATCTAGTTTTTCTCAAATAGTTTCAAAAAAGAATGTTGATTTATCAGCTTTCTTTTTCATTTCAAATCAATTCTCGGAAAGACATTTTGGGGGATTTTTTGCTATACTATTTCTATATATGACAAAAGGAGTAGACTATGGAACAAAAACATCGTTCTGAATTTCCGGAAAATGAACTCTGGGACCTAACAGCCCTTTACCAAGACCAAGAGGACTTCCTACGGGCCATTGAAAAGGCCAGAGAGGACATCCAGAAATTCGTCCGTGATTACCAAGGTAAGCTCAGCACTTTCGAAGATTTTGAGCGGGCATTTGCTGAGCTAGAGCAGATTTATATCCAAATCAGCCACATCGGCAACTACGGTTTTATGCCACAGACCACTGACTTTGGTGACGAGAGCTTTGCGCAGATTGCCCAAGCAGCCATGGAGTTTGAGACCGAGGCCAATGTCGCCCTCAGCTTCTTTGACGACGCCCTAGTCGGTGCAGACGAGGCTGTCTTGGAGAAACTAGGCCAAGAGCCCCATCTGACATCAGCCATCCGCCAGGCTAAAATCAAAAAAGCCCACTATCTGGGAGCGGATGTCGAAAAAGCCTTGACTAATCTAGGTGAAGTCTTTTACAGTCCACAGGATATTTACACCAAGATGCGGGCTGGCGACTTTGCCATGGCTGACTTTGAAGTAGACGGCAAAGTTTACAAAAACAGCTTTGTTACCTATGAGAATTTCTATCAAAACCATGAAAATGCAGAAATCCGCGAAAAAGCTTTCCGCTCTTTCTCAGAAGGGCTTCGTCAGCATCAGAACACTGCCGCTGCTACCTATCTGGCTCAGGTTAAGTCTGAAAAATTGCTGGCTGACATGAAGGGCTATGAGTCTGTCTTTGACTACTTGCTAGCTGAGCAAGAAGTTGATCGCTCTATGTTTGACCGGCAGATTGACTTGATTATGAGCGAATTTGCCCCAGTAGCTCAGAAATACCTCAAGCATGTCGCTAAGGTAAACGGACTTGAAAAAATGACCTTTGCTGACTGGAAGCTGGACTTGGACAGCGAGCTCAATCCCGAAGTCAGTATTGATGATGCCTACGACCTGGTTATGAAGTCAGTCGAGCCACTCGGACAAGAGTATTGTCAAGAAGTTGCCCGGTATAAGGAAGAACGTTGGGTCGACTTTGCGGCCAATGCCGGGAAAGACTCTGGAGGCTATGCTGCTGATCCTTATCGGGTCCACCCTTATGTCCTCATGAGCTGGACTGGCCGCATGAGCGATGTCTATACTCTGATTCACGAGATCGGCCACTCTGGTCAGTTTATCTTCTCTGACAATCACCAAAGCTACTTCAACGCCCACATGTCCACCTACTATGTGGAAGCACCATCTACCTTTAATGAGCTCCTGCTCAGTGATTATCTGGAGCGCCAATTTGATAACCCGCGCCAGAAACGCTTTGCCCTGGCTCACCGTCTGACGGATACCTACTTCCACAACTTCATTACTCACTTGCTTGAAGCTGCCTTCCAACGCAAGGTCTATACTTTGATTGAAGAAGGCGGAACCTTCGGTGCGAGCAAACTCAACGCTATCATGAAAGAAGTTTTGACAGAATTCTGGGGCGATGCTGTTGAGATTGACGATGATGCTGCCTTGACCTGGATGCGTCAAGCCCACTACTACATGGGACTTTACAGCTATACTTACTCAGCTGGTCTGGTCATCTCTACCGCCGGCTACCTACACCTAAAAAATGACGAAAATGGTGCCCGTGACTGGATTGAACTGCTCAAATCTGGTGGCAGCAAGACCCCTCTTGAGTCAGCTATGATTATCGGAGCAGATATTTCGACAGACAAACCCCTTCGTGACACGATTCAGTTCTTGTCCGACACAGTTGATCAGATTATTGCTTACAGTGAGGAGTTGGGGGAGTAAAAAAACAAGACTGAGACATTTTTATCTCAGTCTTATTTTTACATGATTCAATTAAATCTGTTCCTAAAATGAAATTTGAAGCCAAATTTTTAAAAAAGTTTGAAGAAATATAGATAAACCAAAATATAGATTGTAAAACAGACGCTAAATATAAGCCACCTTATCCAGAACTGTGACTTGCTATAATTTTTAGCACGTAGGAGGCCAATAAAGAACCAGATAAGCCCCCAAAAAAACATTCCCAACAGTTGAGGGGCATAATATGAAATCAAAACCAAGCAAAAAAGGACAAAGCTTAATACAGCCATGATGCTTTTTTCCGTTATTTGCGACCTAGGAATCATCCAGCCCACAAAGAAACAGAAAATTGGCACCGCAATAAACGGAGTAAAAACCATCAAAATAAAGCCAAACTGCGATAATGACTCAAGCATAAACAGCGACCTTTCTATACCTTGTAATTTACCTTCTTCCTATTATAACCTAAAAACTATATTTTCCAACAAAAAAACTGGGAGATAGACCATTTACTCTATTTTTCCTGTAATAAACAAAGGATATTCCAGCCAAAATATATGTTCAGAGCACTTTTCTTGAATCCACCTGTTTGTTTTGATAGACTAATACATAGATTTTTTAAAAAGGAGATAGAAAATGAAAAAATTTGTCGCTGAATTAATCGGTACTTTCATGCTTGTGTTCATCGGAACAGGAGCCGTTGTTTTTGGAAATGGTGTTAAAGGTCTTGGACACCTTGGAATTGCTCTTGCCTTTGGCTTGGCAATCGTGGTAGCAGCTTTCTCAATCGGAACTGTTTCAGGCGCTCACCTGAACCCAGCTGTTTCAATCGCTATGTTTGTAAACAAACGCTTGTCATCAAAAGACCTTGTCAACTATATCCTTGGACAAGTGGTTGGAGCTTTCCTTGCGTCTGGTGCGGTCTTCTTCCTCTTGGCAAACTCAGGCATGTCAACTGCTAGTCTTGGTGAAAATGCCTTGGCAAACGGTGTAACTGTCTTTGGTGGTTTCCTGTTTGAAGTCATCGCAACTTTCTTGTTTGTTTTGGTGATCATGACCGTGACTTCAGAAAGCAAGGGAAATGGTGCGATTGCTGGTTTAGTGATTGGTTTGTCATTGACAGCTATGATCCTTGTGGGATTGAACATCACTGGACTGTCAGTAAACCCAGCTCGTAGCTTGGCGCCAGCTGTCTTGGTAGGTGGTGCTGCTCTTAAACAAGTATGGATTTTCATCCTTGCCCCAATCGTAGGTGGTGTTCTTGCAGCTCTTGTTGCTAAAAACTGCCTTGGAACAGAAGAATAAGAAACAAAAAGAGCCCTGGCCTCAATTTGAGGAACAGGGCTTTTTCTATGAAATCAAAAGAACACTCCCTTTTGAATGGGAGTGTTCGTGATTAACTCAATTCCGCAACAATCGCCTTGATTTGTTCCGCAGTGTGAACACCAGCGACTTGCTTGACCACTTGACCGTCTTTTTTGAAGAGAAGGGTTGGGATAGACATGATTCCAAAGGCACGAGCTGTGTTTGGATTTTCATCAACATCCATTTTGACGATTTTCAAGACATCTTCTGAAAGCTCTTCAGACAATTTATCCAAGATTGGACCTTGCATACGACATGGACCACACCAAGTTGCCCAGAAATCTACCAAGACCAAACCGTCTTTTGTTTCTTGTTCAAATGTTGCATCTGTAATTGCTTTTGACATTGTATTTCTCCTTTTTACTTATATTGGCTCAAATCCTGTTTCATCAGGAAAAAGTACACATCTCCATAAGTCCCATGGTAGTCCAAATCATGGCCATTATAAACTAACTTTTTAACTGGATGATAATCCGCCACCCCGATCAGGCAGGCTTGCTGGGATAGTTCAAACTCCTCATAAGACTCGAAAGTTATCTTCCGTTCTGACTTAGCTGCATCTAGATAAGTAATTTCAATCATAAGCTCTCCTTTTTGATTCCATTCGTAATTTATGATTTAATTGTAACTAAATATGTTACATTTGTCAAATCAAACGCATCCGCCACTGCTAGATCGCCTCTAAATTCTGATTAATCATCTTCTCCTTTTTGTTTGACTTGATTCTAGCACAATCTAAAGAAGAAATCTTTGGCAAAACAAGCACAAAGGCTACGTTTGTTTTTATTTTTATGTTAAAATAAAAGGTATGGACAAAATTATTAAAACTATCTCAGAAAACGGTTCTTTCCGCGCTTATGTGCTGGATAGCACAGAGACGGTTCGGACCGCTCAAGAAAAACATCAAACTCAAGCAAGCTCTACCGTGGCACTCGGCCGCACACTGATTGCCAGTCAAATTTTGGCGGCTAATGAAAAGGGCCAGACCAAGATCACCGTCAAGGTTCTTGGTACTAGCTCGCTAGGCGCAATCATCACCGTGGCGGATACCGAAGGCAATGTCAAGGGCTATGTGCAAAATCCCGGTGTCGATATTAAAAAGACAGCCACTGGCGAAGTTCTGGTCGGCCCTTTTGTCGGCTCTGGTCAATTTTTGGTTATCACGGACTACGGCACTGGCAATCCCTACAATTCTATGACGCCACTCATCTCTGGTGAAATCGGCGAAGACCTAGCCTTCTATCTGACTGAGAGCCAGCAGACTCCTTCTGCCGTTGGCCTCAATGTTCTCTTAGATGAGCATGATAAAGTCAAGGTTGCTGGCGGTTTCTTGGTACAGGCTCTGCCTGGTGCCAAGGAAGCTGATATTGCTCGCTTCGAGAAGCGGATCCAAGAAATGCCTGCTATCTCAAAACTGCTAGAATCCGATGACCATATCGAAGCACTGCTGGCTGCCATCTATGGTGATGAACCCTACAAACGCCTGTCTGAAGAAGAAATCCGCTTCCAATGTGATTGCAGTAAAGAGCGCTTCATGAATGCCTTGGCTACCCTGCCAAAGGCTGACTTAGAAGAGATGCGTGACCAAGACCACGGGGCTGAAATCATCTGCCAATTCTGCCAGACAGCCTATCACTTTGACCAAAACGACCTGGAGGAACTGATTCGTGACAAATCTTAATACCCCTTTTATGATTGGAAATGTTGAAATTCCCAACCGTACGGTTCTGGCGCCCATGGCCGGTGTAACCAACTCTGCTTTCCGGACCATTGCCAAAGAGCTGGGAGCAGGCCTGGTCGTGATGGAAATGGTCTCTGACAAGGGCATCCAATACAACAACGAAAAAACCCTTCACATGCTTCACATCGATGAAGGCGAAAACCCTGTCTCTATCCAGCTTTTCGGTAGTGACGAAGACAGCCTGGCCCGCGCAGCAGAATTTATCCAAGAAAACACCAAGACGGATATCGTCGATATCAATATGGGCTGCCCGGTCAATAAAATTGTCAAAAACGAAGCTGGCGCTATGTGGCTCAAGGATCCTGAGAAAATCTATAAAATCATCAACAAGGTTCAGTCCGTTTTGGATATCCCTCTGACAGTCAAGATGCGGACAGGTTGGTCCGACAGCTCACTGGCTGTAGAAAATGCTCTAGCAGCTGAAGCCGCTGGCGTTTCAGCCTTGGCCATGCACGGTCGCACCCGTGAACAAATGTACACAGGTCACGCAGACCTTGAGACCTTGCACGACGTAGCCCAAGCCCTGACAAAGATTCCTTTCATCGCCAACGGTGATATCCGCAGCGTACAAGAAGCCAAACAACGTATCGAAGAAGTCGGCGCTGACGCTGTTATGATTGGACGAGCTGCCATGGGAAATCCCTACCTCTTCAACCAAATCAATCACTATTTTGAAACAGGCGAAATCCTGCCAGACTTGACCTTTGAAGACAAGATGAAGATTGCTTATGAACACCTCAAACGCTTGATTAACCTCAAAGGAGAAAACGTAGCCGTTCGTGAATTCCGCGGACTCGCTCCTCACTACCTTCGTGGGACATCTGGTGCAGCTAAACTTCGCGGAGCCATTTCACAGGCCAGCACATTGGCAGAGATCGAGGAACTCTTGCAACTCCAACATTAAAGAAATAAAAAAGGATGCATCTAAAAAGATACATCCTTTTTTTGCAAATTTCTTTTTTCTTATTTGATCAATTGAACACTAGCTACTTTACCATCAGCGCCAGTGGTGATTTGGATGCCCAATTTAGGAGCAGATGGCTCAGCAGAACCCAGCTGAGCTGTATAGCGACCATCATCCAAAGTATAGGCATATGAAGCAACATGGTAAGTATTGACAGTTCCATTCGCTGACTTGACGCTAAATTGTCCGCCTGCTGAAACAGTCACTGTACTACCTCCTGCATCTGCCCAACTACCAGCCGCTGCAGAGAAATCTCCATCCACCATATTCAAAACGCCTTTATAGCGAGCATTTGTTTCTGCCTGCTTGTTTTGAAGCTGACGATCAGTAGCTGGATTTTGAGCTGGTTGACTCGGTTGGGCTGGCTGAGTTGCTTGATTTGGTTTAGTTGGTTGAGTCGGCGTAGTTTGTTGACTAGGAGCTTGTTGAGATTGGCTTGGTTGAGCCTGTGTATTTTGTTGAGCTTGAACTTGCTGATCCACCCCTTGTTGTGTTTGGTTTTGTGAAGGTTGAACGGATTCCACAGCTTTCTGTACTTGTTCCGCTTGCCCTACTGTTTTATTTGAAGAAGCATTGCTGCTGGCTTTTGGAGCGCTGCTAGTTTTGCTAGATGAAGCAACTTTAGAGCTAGAAGAAGTTTGTACTGTCTTGCTAGAACTTGCACTAGGCTTGGTTTCTTCTTTGTGACCACAAGCCCCTAAAAGTAAGCTAGAAGCTAGAACAGTAGCAGCCATCAATTTTGTATAAGTCTTAGTTTTCATTTTTCTTCTCCTTCGTAACATTCGGAAATCTTTTTGTAATATTATTGTAACACTCGTAACAAAATATGTCAACTAGCTAAATGGAATTTTTCAAAAAATTTTGAAGCAAGCATCATCCAGAACTTAGGCCTCCTCTCTTCCTCAGTAGATATGTCGCTACTTTTATATTCGTAATAAAAATAAAAAAAGCAGAACATTTTTGTCCTGCAAGTAAACTATATCATCAATTTTCTTTTAATCCGATTTTTCTGTCTTCAGTTTATAAACTTTTCTCGGCTTCTTCTTTGGCACGCGCTTGACACCGGCCTCCTCCAAGTATTCTCCAAATTTTACGAGAAAATTATTGCTAACGATCGGTCGTCTAGGCGAGATGAGATTGACCAGCTCAGTCCCTTCATAGACAGTAAAGGGCGATTCCAGTAAATGGAGAAAAGTTGGATTCCAGTCCAGTCGCCCTTGAATGCGCTTGATAGATTCCAGCAGGATTTGGTAGTGGTCAAAGGCAAAGTCCTCTGCTGTCAGGAGCCGTTCACCATCTCTAAAGCTCTTTGTCTTAAAGTCCACATCGAGAAAAGTGACTTCCTTGGCATCATCACCAGCCTTGACTTGGTTGATAGCGATTGCCGGTAGATAGACCAAATGGGCAATGGTGATGACCCAACCGCGCGGATCGCGTCCTGGAGTAGAGACCGTCATCAACTGCTCCACTTTTTCTAGCGGTATCTCGAGATCCACTTCTTCCTTGACTTCCCGAATGCAGGCTTGATAGGCATCCTCATTTTTATCCACAAAGCCTCCAACCAAGGCATATTTATTCTGATAAGGGTGGGCCTTGCGCTTGATAACCAAGAGTTTCAACCGGCCTTCTACGAAGCAGTAGGCCACCATATCCGCTGTTACGCTGGGCGTCTCATACTTAGGCAAATCCTGTGTCTTGTACCATGCCAAAAAGGCGGGCTCATCCGCCATTGTTTCGTAATACTCTTTTTCCGACATTCCCGCTGGGATATCCTGTTTGGTCATGAATATTTCTTCCTTTCCTAAGTTATCTTTTCTATCAAAAATCCTCCAAATCTTGCTCTAAGCTTTCTTCACTGCCTTGGTCCACTGATACCAGCCAACGATACTATTAAGGGTATAAACCCAGTACATAGCCTGAATGTGAAGATTGCTGCCCCACCAGAGGTAGATACTGAAGAGATTGGTTGCAATCCAGAAAATCCACTGCTCGCGATAGAGACCCGTCATGAGAAGCTGACCGATACCATTGGTCGCATCTGTCACACTATCGCGGAAAGGCCGGTGACTGTGAATACTCTTATAGGCAAAGCCCATACCAATCCAAATCAAGGCAGTCAAGGCCAAATATTTAAGCCAACCACGCCAGTCTAACTTCTTAGCTTCAAAATGAGACGGCTCTTCT
This sequence comes from Streptococcus cristatus ATCC 51100, assembly GCF_011612585.1. Lineage (NCBI taxonomy): Bacteria > Bacillati > Bacillota > Bacilli > Lactobacillales > Streptococcaceae > Streptococcus > Streptococcus cristatus. The sequence goes on from NZ_CP050133.1 coordinate 1,760,846, forward strand.
TTATCTTGTTCATTGACCCGGTTGGACAGCCAAGTATAAAGGCCAATCGGCTGCATGATAAAGAAGTAAACCGTAGTCAGCACTTCTCCATAAAAGCTAGCCTGGAAGGACAAGATGAGATAAATCGCCGAATTAACAGCCCCAAAGAGGTAATTGCTAGCCCGCCCCTCGGCCACTAGAATAACGCAAACGATGCCTGTCCAGGAAGCAAAGAGTCCCAGCCAGTCATGCTGCTTCTGACCACTGGTAAACTCCAAAATGAAAGGCAGACTAGACAGAGCTATCAAGTAAAGCCATTGAGCCAAGCTACGCCCGCCAAATAAATCCTGCCAGAGCAATTTGGCAATACCGCTAAAGCCCTGTTCTTTAGCTGCTGCACAGACATTATAGAAATTCCGAGCAAAGGTTTGAGATTTTTGTTTTAGTCCTGCGGAGAGAGCCGCAGGAGAGAGTTTTTGATTTTTTACTACCATTCTATTTTACCACTTTCTTTTTTAATCTGCTTGATAAATCTTGTTAATCGCTTCTTTAGCCGCCTGATAATTGTCCAAATAACTGTTAGCCAGATAGACCGTCGGAATATGAGCTAAACACTGCTCTTTCAGCTTTTTCAAATAGCTTGAAAAATCACTCCGGATAGCCTCGTCTGCCATGCTCATATCGCGAAAGCCATCGTTGACATAGGATCCGACCGGCTCAGCAAAGAGAATCAAATCCCATTTTTCCTTGGCCAAAATGCTAGCAAAGAGATTGTCAAAGGTATCTGTCTCCTCATCTTGAACGGGACTTTCTTTCAGATAATAATCATAGTAAGCCTTGGTTACTAGCGAATTTGTATCAGCCACGACCAGACCACGGTTGGCGCTGCTGTCAATCAAGCGGGAAGTCTGAGCATATTGTCCCAAGAGCAAATAATAGTAGTCCTTAGGTGTCAGCTCATCGTCTCGCACGTTATTTTGAATCTGGTATTCCCGAGCATATTCTAGACTGACAGGAGCATCATAGAAGCGAGCTAAATCCTTGGCCAAGGTCGTTTTACCATTGCTGGCGCTACCCATAATCAGCACTTTCTTAGTAAAGTGACGGCGGAAAGGTTGGGCGATATATTTCCAATAACGACTAGGATTTTCCCGAATCATCGTTGCTGAAATCCCAAACTGTCGCTCCTGCAAAGAAGTTTTGAAGTCACGCTTTTCTAACTCCTCCTGATAGTCAGCCTCTCCAACAAAGAAAATCAACTCTTCGTCTTCTGAATCATAGCCCACTAAGTCCAATAAAGCTGGCAACCACTGATCCCAACCCAGAGGATAGCGGGGAAAGAAAGTTTCATCTAGCTTATAAACCTTTGTTAACTCATCATCTGCGAAGGTCTCACGCGTATAGCGGAAGCGCTTCTGCAGAGGCAGACCTACTTCCTCTCCACGGTCTCCCTGATAACCAGAAACTACCACGCGCACCTTGTCGTAAGAACGCTTCGCCTTCTGAATCAAATCAATATGCCCCTGATGCAAGGGAGCAAAGGTCCCAAAGACGATTGCAATTTTTTCTTTCATACGCTTAACCTTTTTATTATATTTTATTCTTTCTATGATTTTATTATAAACTATATTTTTCTTTTGTCAATAGTTTTTTATAAAATTTTATAAAAATATTTTTCAGACACTTTAAAACTGTATCAAGGGCACAAAAAAGAACCTAATGCTTTAAGCATCAGATTCTTTTTCTACAAGATTTATTGCTGATAGACTTCTTGGTAGAATTCCAGCTTGTCTCCATCCTTGAGCGTGATTTGATTGGCACCCTTAGGAGCCATTTCTCCGTTGACCTTAAACATCCAGTAGAGTCCTTTCGCTTCATCCTGAGCATGACCGTCAATAGAAGTGATAAAACCATCTTTTTCTTCGACCTTATAGGCCTTCTTCAAAGCATCCATCGCTGTCTTTCCTTCTTCAACAGCCACCGTTTTCTCGCTCTTCTCCTGACCTTCTGGTGCAATACTGATGCTGATTTTCAGTTCCTTTTTGACGGAAGAAGCAGCCGAACTAGAGCTGGTATCAGTTTTTGTTTGGCTATTGCTACAACCCACTAAGAAGAGAGCAAAGGCAAGCGTAAGTAAGCTAAAGATTTTTTTCATGATAAAGTCTCCTTAAAATAAAATACAAAATAGGATAGAAGAGCATCGTGGACCAGGCGTGGGCTAGATTGAAGCCCACTCCCGCTGCCACATAGGTCCACCAAGGCATTTGATAAAGCAAGGCTGTGATACCATCAATCACAAGACCATAGCTAAAGGCTAAAAACAAGGCCAACATACTCTGGCCAAACAAGCCTAGTCGCCGATACAGTAGGTACCATAGGCAAATAACCACCGTAAAGGATAAGATCTGGAAAAGAACCCATGGTCCCATTCCAAAGAGGAAAGAAGATACAAAGATACTGATAGACATGACTAGAAGAGAGCCCTTCAAGTCCTCAAAATCCACCAAGAGAAAATACAGCGCTGTAATCGGCTTGATATTGGGCAGGCCAGCAAAGGCATAACGAAGCACGACGCAGACAGCCGCCAGAAGAGCGATTCGAGTAAGGTAACGAAGAGACACAGTTTCTGCCTTTCTAAGCGATATTCTTCAGTATGATAACACGGTTCTGACTAGCCTAGCAAGAATGCTAAGTAAATCAGCTTTTTATGTATCCTGTCGAATCATCTCCGTTAGTCCTTGATCTCGGTAAAGCAGATCATTTCTAACTGAAAATCCCAGCTCCTGCCAAAAATGGTTGCCCAGTTCATTTCTTTCAAAAACGACCAGCGATACTTTATGGATACCAAGTCTTTTCACTGCTGACAAGGCCTGTTCGACCAGAGCTCTGCCTACTCCTTTTCTACGAAAATATGGATGGACAGCTGTATGATAAATGTACGCTCTACGTCCATCTGTGCCAACTAGAATAGCACCTATAAAGCTCTCCCCTTCCAAGGCAACCAGACAGGTCTCAGGATTGCGCTTCAAAAAACGGGCAATCCCTTCTTCAGAGTCATCTAAGTTATTGAGCCCCATACCAGCGCAAGAGAGCCACAGCTGGTAAACAGAGGCATAATCCTTTTCTGTCATCACACGAATTTCCATTGCACACATCCTCCCTAAGCCATTTCAAATTTGAGTTGACCGCCTTTGACGCCAACTTTAAGCGTTTGACCAGCTGCCAAATCTCCAGTCAGGAGCAACTCAGACAGCTTGTCCTCCACCTGCGTCTGCAGGGTACGGCGCAGCGGCCGCGCTCCCATTTCTGGATCGTAACCTTCCTGAGCCAGCAATTTCAGGGCACTAGCTTGGAATTTAAGCACGATGCCTTGCTCTGCCAGACTCTTAATCAACGGTTGCACCATAATCTTGACCACTTCCTGCATATCCTCAGCAGATAGACTGTGGAAGACCACCTTTTCGTCAATCCGGTTGATAAATTCAGGCCGGTAGGTCTTTTTCAATTCTTCCAGAATGCGTTTTTCCATATTGGCCTGATCAAAGTGGATATCCCGCGCCCCAAAACCAACCGTCTTATCATCCCGCAGGGCCGTTGCCCCCAGATTGCTGGTCATGATAATGATGGTATTGGAGAAGTCCACCTTGCGGCCCTTGCTATCGGTCAGCTGACCATCATCCAAGACCTGCAAGAGGACATTGAAAATATCTGGATGAGCCTTTTCTACCTCGTCAAAAAGGAGGACAGAATATGGACGGTTGCGAACCTTTTCCGTCAATTCGCCGCCTTCCTCATAACCTACATAGCCCGGAGGCGCCCCGTTGAGACGACTCGCTGCGAATTTCTCCATATATTCACTCATGTCGAAGCGAATCAGGGCTGATTCATCATCAAAGAGAACTTCTGCCAAGGCCTTAGCCAGCTCAGTCTTTCCGACACCCGTTGGCCCTAAGAACATAAAGGAACCAATTGGGCGTTTGCCGGTGCGGATGCCCGATTGATTGCGACGAATAGCTCGGCTGACAGCCGAAACTGCTGCATCCTGTCCGATAACCCGCTTGTGTAGTTCTTTTTCCAAGTTGAGGTATTTTTTGGCATCTGTCTGAGTTAATTTCTGCACAGGAATACCAGACAAGCGGCTGAGAGTCTCTAAGATATCCCCTGCTTCCACTTTCAGCTTGTAAACAGTTGGCTCCTGCTCTTTTGCCAGTAGCTGACCGACTTTTTTCAACTTTCCAGCCATCAAAGCCTGATCCACAGGCGTCAAATCCGACTGTTTATAATTCTGCGGTCCTTTGTTCTGCACAGTTGCACTGGCCTCATCCAAAAGGTCAATAGCAGAGTCTGGTAGATGCTTGCTGGTTAGGTAGCGATGTGCATACTTGACCGCTGTTTCGATGGCCTGATCACTAATCTGCACCTTGTGGTGATCCTCATAACTCTTTCTCAAACCCTGCAGAATAGCAATGCTGTCGGCCACAGTAGGTTCTTCAATAGTGACCTTGGCAAAACGCCGAGACAGAGCAGCGTCTTTTTCGATATGTTTTTGGTACTCTTCCTGCGTCGTAGCTCCAACTGTCCGCAAGGTTCCCCGAGCCAGAGCCGGTTTCAGGATATTGGCCGCATCCAAGGTCGAATCAATCCCGCTGCCAGAGCCCATGATGGTATGCAGCTCATCGATAAAGAGGATGATATGACCGTCTTCTTCAATATCATTGATGATATTGTTCATCCGTTCTTCAAAGTCTCCGCGGAAACGAGTCCCAGCGACAACATTCATCAAGTCTAATTCCAAAACGCGCATCTTGGCAAGTTCTGCTGGAACCTGACCAGCTGCCACACGTTGAGCCAAACCCAGAGCCAGAGCTGTCTTACCGACCCCCGCATCACCGACAAGTACTGGATTATTCTTTGTCTTGCGACTGAGGATCTGAATCATCCGAGAAATTTCCTCGTCCCGACCGATAACTGGTTCCAGACGACCAGCCCGAGCCAGTTCTGTCAAATCCCGAGTATAGTCTTCCAGACCACCGCTGGTTGAAGGAGGCATGCCCATCATATTCGCCATGGTTTGCTTGGCAGAGGCCGTGTTTTTATTTAGCGAGCGGATCGATTTGATTTCCTCTCTGCCCCAGCCAGCACGCTGCTCCAAAACCTTTCGCAAATCACTAAATCGAGGGGCTGAACTTTTATCATCATAGCCGAAGCCTGCAGCTTCTAACACACGGGCTGCCAAGGTCCCACGATCAAATAGCATGGCTAGGAGCAGGTGCTCTGTCCCTAAGCTTTTAGCGTGGACGGCTTCCGCAATATGCCCTGCTTGAGTAAAGAGCTCCTCCAAACGGTGAGAGAAAGGCAATAAGTCAAAACCGCCTTGTTTTTGATACTCTTTTCCAGTAATGTCAAAGGCTGCTTCTTCCAGTTTATCCACTTCAATAGGGAATTCATTTAGAGCCGAGCCTGCCACGCTGTAGGGATTATTAGCCAGAGCCATCAGCACTTGCCACGATTCTAAATAATCAGTAGCAAAATGACCGGCTAAGAGCTGAGCCGCCTCCAAGCTTTCTACTAAAGCTTTTGAATAATTCATATTCTTAATTTCCTTTTCTATCTAATTGCTGCAAAATTTTCCGTAACATTCTAGCTCGAATCCTCGGAGCCTCTGCCCCCAAGACAGCATCGCTGGCACTCGCTAGGAGCAGATCTCCCTCACGCTGGCTAATAATTTTTTCATCAAAGAGCCACTGCAAAATATCTGAAAAAACTGGTTGACTGAGCGACTCACCGACATTGGCCAACAAATCAGACAGCATTTGGTGCTGATCGGAAAATTCAATCTTACCAATCCTGATATAGCCACCGCCACCGCGCTTGCTTTCGACGATATAACCCCGACTCTCCGTAAAGCGTGTCTTAATCACATAATTGATCTGACTCGGAACCACCTGAAAAACATCAGCTAACTCACTGCGCTTTAACTCGACCATACCCGCCTGCGCCAAAATTGTTTTGATATATTCTTCTATACTATCCGAGGTATTTTTGATGCCCATGATATACCTTTCTATCTGTTATATCTAAAAATAAGCATTCAAGTCTTCTCTAACATTGACTATCTTTGACTATTATACCGAAAAAATCTATTTTTTGAAAGAAAAAGAAGTACCAGAAAGCTTGAAAATATCTGATAATTCAGAGTAATGAAAAAGATTGATAGGCTGAGTAAATATGATTGTAATCGCTTGCTTTTTACTTTTAAAGACTTATAATAAAGGTGTGAAAGTGTGGTGTTTACACCATCAACCGTATCCAAACAATCATCATCAAAAGGAGGTTTTCCAATGAAAATAAATTGGCTCAACTATACCCATCATGTACTTAGCTGCCTGTTTGTCACTCTGAGTATCTTGACAATTTTTTCTGCCGAGTATGTCGTTTTCCCAACGAGCCTTCTTCTAGGCTGTCTCCTTATTCCTCTGCTCTTTGAGCAGCACTTACTCAGTCGCCGAATGACTTGGAGCCTTAGCATCTTCTTTGCCATTCTTGCCTTTGCCCTTCTCTTTATCATCAAAACCAATCATATCTCCCTTAGCTATCCAGCAACAACCCTTCTTCTTTTTGTACTAGCAAGCCTGAGTTTTTCAAACTCCTTTATCCTTCACAAACATAAAGAACAAAAGGCCGCTAGATAACACAGCACAAAAAAGTGTGGAAGCAACATGAGCTCGAAAGAGTCATGGATTCCACACTTTTCTTATTCTATAAGGAGCTGGATGGTAGCCAAATATTCTTAAATGGTTCGTCCACGCTGCCAGCCTAAACTAGACTTTCAGAAAATTTTCTCCTCTCTATTTTCCTACTTTCATTTTCTTTTTAATTATATTATAATAGTTGGCAAACACATTTTCTAATCTAATTTCTTTAAAAAATGATAGTATTCTACGAAGGAGGGCATTATGATGGATTTGGGCCAATTGCACAAAACTACTGAATATAAGAATCAAGGGACCCCCTATTCTCTGACGCGGACCATTACGGAAAACGGCCAGCCTGACATCCTTTTCCACTGGCACACCGATGTTGAAATCATTTACGTCCACGAAGGAAGTGCCCAATTTCATATTGACGATCATTATTTTAACAGCCACAAGGGCGATATTGTCCTGATTCGTCCCAATGCCCTTCACTCCATTCATCCGATTGAGCAGCAGTGCCACTACATGGATGCCATTAACTTTCACTTGGACTTAATGGGCTATTCGGCCATGGACCATGCCAGTATCCACTACTTACAGCCTCTCTACAATGGTCAACTGGACTTTGTCCATGTCATCAAGCCGACTGATCAAGCCTATGAGGAAATTCGTCAATGCCTGCTAGCTACTATGGAAACGGGTTATTGCCAAAAGAAATACTATGAATTTCAGCTCAAGGCCCAGCTCAATCAGCTCTTCTACTTACTCTTTGAGAACGACTATATCGTTTCTAAGGAGCTATCTGCCGAGGGCTACCGCAAGGAAGAGAAAATTCGATCTATCATCGACTATATCAATGAGCATTATCAGGAAGAACTGTCTATTGATCAGCTGTCTGGCATCTGCGGCTACAGTCCGACGCATTTCATGAATTTCTTCAAAAAACATCTGGGTGTCTCTTGCATTGAATATCTGATTCAATTCCGCCTGCGCAAGGCTGCCGAGCTCCTCCAGCACTCCACTCTGTCGGTTCTTGAAATCTCAAGCCAGTCTGGTTTTAATAACCTTTCTAATTTCAACCGGCAATTTAAAAAATACTATCAAATGACACCCAGTCAATACCGAAGAAAGTAAGAAAATCTCCAGTCAACTGATTGGAGATTTTTTTATCTGAACATGATTAATAAAAAAACGAACAGACTAAATATCTGTTCGTTTTACGGGATTTTGAAAGTTATAGGTAGTTATTCTGCTGATTTTTCACGGATCACCAAAGTTCCATCTTCCATATCTGCAGTTAAGTGCTTAGCATCTAGATTATCCAAGTGGAAGTCAGTCACCTTGTCACGGATTTGTTGCTCGATAACACGGCGAAGCGGACGAACACCCATGACTTGGTCATAACCAGCATCGCGCAGGAATTCCTTAGCTGCATCAGATACAGCCAGATCAATTTCCTTCTTGCTTAAGGTTTGATTTACTTCAACCAACATGAGATTCACAATCTCCATCAGGTCTTCTTTCTTGAGATGAGAGAACTCGATCACTGCATTGAAACGATTAAGGAACTCTGGACGGAAATAAGCTTTGAGTCGATCCATCAGATCAGGCTTTTCTGCATCCTCTTCCAAGCCTGCTTCATAGCCAAAGCCGGCATTGGAAGTCGCAATGATGACCGTGTTCTTGAAGTTGACTGTATTCCCTTGACCATCTGTCAAGCGGCCGTCATCCAGAACTTGAAGGAGAAGGGTAATCACCTGTGGATCCGCCTTTTCAATCTCATCCAAGAGAATGATAGAGTATGGATTGCGGCGCACACGCTCGGTCAGGGTATTACTGTTGTCATCATAGCCGACATAGCCTGCAGTGGTACCAATCAGCTTGGAAACAGCAGTCCGGTCGGAGTATTCTGACATATCCAGACGGATGATCGCTTCCTTGGTACCGAACATATCCAGAGCTAGTTGCTTAGCTAGCTCAGTCTTGCCGACACCTGTCGGACCAACGAAGAGGAAGCTGCCAATCGGACGGTTGCCTTCATCGAAGCCGGCACGGTTACGGCGGATGGCACGAGCCACAGCTTCTACAGCCTTGTCTTGGCCAATCACCTTGGCTTTAAGACGATCATTCATGCCCTTGAGGCGCTCAATGTCGCTAGCACCCATCTGTGAGACAGGCACTCCCGTCATCCGTTCAACAGACTCTGCCACATCATTGACTGTCGCCGTCACCTTCATATCCTCAGTGTGATTTTGAATTTTCTTTTCCAGCTCTTCAATACGGGTCTTGGCATTCAGAGCTGCTTCATAATCTTCTTTCTCAACAGCCGCTTCCTGCTTGTCTTTCTGTTCAGCAATCTCATGCTCAACTGCATGAACATCAGTCACTGGATGTTGGGCTGCCAAGTGGGCAGCAGTCACATCGACCAGGTCAATCGCCTTGTCTGGCAGGCTCCGTTGTGGAATATACTGAACTGAGTAGTCCACAGCTGCTTTCAATACTTCATCTGGCAGGATGACATTGTGGTGCTTTTCGTACAAGTCCCGAATACCTCGAAGGATCTGATAGGTGTCCTCAGCAGACGGTGCATTGACCTTGACTTCATTGAAACGGCGAGCCAAAGCTGCATTTTTAAGGATAGTATTGCGGTACTCGTCTTGAGTAGTAGCCCCGATAACGGTCAACTCCCCACGAGAAAGCGCTGGTTTGAGAATATCCGCCAAGCCCTTAGAACCGCTATCTCCTCCTGTGCTACCTGCTCCCAGAATTTGATGGATTTCATCAAAGAAGAGGATAATGTTGCCAGCTTCCTTGACTTCATTGACTAAGTTTTGGATATTTTCTTCAAAGCTACCACGATATTGAGTACCAGCTTCCAAGCCAGAAATATCAACAGAAATAATTTCCTTGTTCTTGATGGCCGCTGGCACATCACCATTGACGATAGCCTGAGCCAAACCTTCTACGACAGCTGTCTTACCAACTCCGGCATCTCCGACCAGAACCGGATTATTCTTAGTACGGCGGGAAAGGATTTCAGCTGTTTCTTGGATTTCCTTATTGCGTCCAATGACTGGATCCAGCTTACCATCACGCGCTTCTTGAGTCAGATTGCGACCTAGCTTAGCCAGAATGCCATCTTGCTTAGGTCCATGCGCTCCAGCTTGCACATCCTGTTCGCTAGTCATTTGACCAGGAAGCTTGCCAGTAGCCCGGTACTGAGCAAACTCTTCCGGTGTGACCTCTCTACCATTAATCAAGTAGCGCCGGTGTTCGCTGTTGTAGCCACCCATGCGCCCCATGAGTTGGTTGAAAAGGTCGTCCATATTGTTAAAATTGTTGTAATTGTTATTCATCATTTTTCCTCACTTTTTATACGTTTTTATATCATTTTTTCATTTGCTAAAGTTTCAGATAAGAAATCTCTTTCTTACTTACTATACATTTATGTTCATATCGGAGATCTTCTCCTATCTATTATTTTACATAACTTATTCTATTTCCAAAAATTAAGACTCCTTCAGTCTCTTACTTTATGGATGAGTTGGAGCTATTTCAGAAGAATATAATGTTACATAATTTTTAATCCTCCCAAAAATAATCGCCTACTGGCTACATCCCCATCTTCTGAATAAATTCTGTGTAAACTTTTTTGTTTACAGTTGTAATTATACATCCTTTTTCCCCCCTTGTCAATAGGTTTTAATAAAAAATTTACATAATTTTTAAAAAATCAAAAAACCTCCTCCACACTAAAATATGGAGAAAGTTTCTCTATTTTGATACAAGTTAAATCATATACTCTACACTATAGCTGGCATCCGACAGAATGCGGGACAGAAACTGTTTGGTCCGCTCCTCCTTAGGACTAGTGAAGAATTCCTGAGGAGGATTTTCTTCGACGATGTGACCTCCGTCCATAAAGATGACATGGTTGGCCACATCACGGGCAAAGCTCATCTCGTGGGTCACAACGACCATGGTCACTCCCTCCTGGGCCAGCTGTTTCATGACGCTGAGAACTTCACCGACCAATTCCGGATCTAGAGCCGAAGTTGGTTCATCCAGCAGGATGACATCTGGCTTGACGGCAATGGCACGGGCAATCCCAATCCGCTGCTGCTGGCCGCCTGATAGCCGCGAAGGATAATAGTCCTTGTAGGCTAAGAGGCCCACGCGCTTCAAGGACTCTTCCGCAATCTCAAGCGCTTCTTCCCTCGGTATCTTACGTGCTATCACTAAGCCCTCTAAGATATTTTCAAGGGCTGTTTTATTGGCAAAGAGATTATAATGTTGAAAGACAAAGGCCGTCTTTCTACGAATTTCCAAAATCTCTTTTTTGCTGAGTTTAGCCAAATCATAGTCCTTACCAGCCAAAGTCAACTGACCACTATCCGCTTTTTCTAAGTGATTCAGACAGCGCAGAAATGTTGTTTTCCCAGAGCCTGAGGGTCCCAGAATAACCACAACATCACCTTGATTGACCTTGAGACTGACATCTGCCAGCACCTGGTGCTCTCCAAATCGTTTGGAGATATGTTTTACTTCTAACATAATCTTTCCTTCCTAAGCAAGAGCGTAGCGCTTTTCCAAGCTTCTAAAAATCCACTGAATCAAGCCACAAATAATGAGATAAATAACAAAAATCACTAAGTAAGACTCTGAATACTGGTAAGAATGGGAGGCTTCGACCTTAGCCAAAGCTGTGATATCTTTCACCGTCATGACAAATACCAGCGAGGTTCCCTTGACTAGATTGATAACCAGATTGGCCAGATTGGGCAGGGCAGAGCGCAATGCCTGAGGAAAAACAATCCTCCGATAGGCTTGAAAATTCGTTAACCCAATCGCCTGAGCTGCTTCTAACTGTCCTTTATCCACTGTCAAAATAGCAGAGCGCAAGATTTCCGATAAACTGCCTGTCGTCATCAGGCTATAGATGATGAAAGCATAGTAAAGCGGATTGAACTTAAAGACATCTACCTGACTGCCTAGACTTTTGAAAAATTGATTCAGCAAGCTAGGAAATAGACTGTAGAAAAAGAGGATAAGTAAAATGGGCGGCGTTGCTCGAATAAAGGCTAGATAAACCACCGAAAAGGTCCGCACACCTCGGACTTTATAAATCTGACCTAGAGCTAGAAGCAGGGCCGGAATAAAGCTGAGCAGAATAGCCACCACCATAATGATCAGGGTTACCGGTATGCCTTTCAAAGTAACCAGAAAGGTATTTACAATATAATTCAAATCCATGCTTTACCTCTCCTTGACAGTCAGACTTTTTTCCAGAAGCTGGGAAGCCAGCGAAACCACTAGGGCAATCCCCCAGTAAATCAAAGCCACCGCTGTATAGGTTTCGAGGGAATAATTGCCCAGATTACGGCTGATGAGATTTTGCCCCGCTCCCATGACATCAACTGCCCCAATCGTATAGGCCAGCGCAGCATCCCGCATGAGATTAAGAAAGGCGGTAGTCAGATTGGGTAGGGCAATGCGAAAAGCCTGTGGCAGAATGATGCGCAGAAAAGTCTGCAGCGGTGTCAAGCCAATACTGAGACCCGCCTCGGTCTGTCCCTTGGGAACAGCTAGATAGGCTGCCTTGAAGACTTCTGCAATCATGGCCGCAAAGAGCAGAATCATGGTAATAATGACAAATACGGTCCGTGACCAATTGTTGATATCCAGTCCCAACCACCATTTTAAAAACTCTGGAATGCCATAGAAGACCAAGAAGAGCAAGACAATAGGCGGTGTACACCTAAGGATAAATATATATCCTCTAGCCAGACCAGCAAAAGTCGGCTCCTCCGCAACTTGAGCCCAGACCAACAGACCACCTAGCAAGGAGCCAATCAAAACCGTCACGAACATAATCCATAAAGTAGTCGGCAAGGCCTGTAACAAACCAGGCAGCAAGCCAAAAACACGGGACAAATCATAAGCGACCATACGGTCTCCTTTCTCCAGCTTTTAGTCTTTATCTACATGAGAAAAGACATCTTCACCAAAGTATTTTTCCGATAATTTAGAGAGTGTCCCATCTTTCTCCAGCTCTTTAATAGCCTTTTCATAGGCTTTGGCAAACTCCTCATTCTTTTTATCTTTATGAATGAGTGGATAGGTAGGGATACCCTTATAAGGGAACCAGCTCAACTGATCCGCATACTGATGGTAGGAACCTGCCTTGTCTGTGACAGCTTTTTCAAAGGACAATTTGATATCAAAGAAGGCATCATAGCGACCTTCCAAGACCCAAGCATAGGCATCCGCTATCTGAAAAGACTCTGCTGCGGTCAACTCAATTGGACTAACACTGTGCTTTTTGTTGTACTCTTCAATCACTGTCCATTGAGCATTCTGTGGTGAAATCGGCACCAATTTTCCTTTTTCTTTGGCAAAATCATCAATATTTTTAAATTTATTTGCATCTGCTTTTCGGATGGTGAAGCCGATGATGCTAGCTCCGATAGGACTTTCTGGAATGATGAACTTCTTCGCCCGCTCTTCGGTGTACCAAGCTCCCTTGGTTCCGATATCATATTTCCCAGATTCCAAACCAATCAAAAGATCTTCGTCACTGGTGCCAGTATATTCGAACTGATAATCTGGCAATTTTTCATCAATGGCCTTGAGTACCGCTACTTCATACCCATCTGACTGGCCTTTTTCGTCCAAAAAGTCGTAAGGAACGTAGTTTTGCGTATGAGCTACTTTTAAAGTCGTAACCTTGTCACTACCTGATGTCGAACTACTCGCCTTACTGGACGAAGCCCCTGTTAAGGTCCGTCCAAAATAAGTTGCGGCAACAATAGCAATCACAGCTACTCCACCGATAATCCATTTTTTCTTACTCATTCTTTCGTCTCCTTTTTATGCTAAACTCGCTGCTTGACGAACCCACTCAATCCGCTCTGGATCAATATCGCTTGGGATGGTGCAGTCAGCCCTGATAATCAAAGCATCCTTGCCAGCCTCTGCTATCAAGCGCTTAGTCTCATTTTGAATAGCTTCTTGGCTACCTGTGTAGAGCAGACCAGTTTTGCCATTTTCAAAGCCACCTAGAACGGTCCGACCGCCGAATAATTTACGACCTTCCGCCAAACTGATACCTTCTGGCCCCACTGCCCAGTTAATAACTTGAGCTGGATAATCTGTGAAAAGATGAACGTCATTTCGCGCACCTTCGTAGCCACAAATATGCAGAATATTTACTCCACCAGCTGCATTGGCTGCTTCCAGCACCGCTAATTCACCAGGAGCGATGAAAGCCTTGTAATCTTCGACCGACACTCTCGCATCCTGAATGCTCTGAACGCTGAGGTAAATTCCATCTGCACCAGCTTCCTTGATAATGCGTTCTGTCAGAGCCGCAATATCTTGAGCAATCACATCCAGCACCCGCTTTGTCACTTCCGCATCCTCTGCTAGAAAATCTGCAATGATGTCATCTCCTCCAGCAACCTTGCCAACCAGCCATTTGAAGTAGGTCACCGGTGCAAAAATATTGTAAATAGCAACCAAATCCTCTGTGAAGCCGGCCCTAATCTTTTGAACCAGCTCCACCTGCTCACTGATCCAAGGATGGTCGGCGCCTAACGGCTCGATATCTGCCAAGTCCTTGATAGATTGAACTTTTTTCAAGCGCTCATTCGGATAGGCAAAATAACCATCGCTCATCAGTTTGACAAAGTCTGGCTTAACTTCTGATAGAAATGCTTGATGGCCTGCCAGATTTTTCTCAATAATAGTCTGATTGCCAAAACCAGCCAGCCACTCATCCTCGCTGGTAAAATGATGCCAGAAACCAACTGGCACTCGGTCAACTTTTTCCCCCTTAAAGGCTTTTAAAACCAACTCCCTTTTAGACATATCTTGCTCCTTTTCAATTTGATTGCTATTATCATATCACTGAAAAGTAAGCTTTCCAAATATATATTTCCTATCAGCTCGATTAAAAATATTTATAAGAGTAAATTAAAAAAGCTAGCTCAAGCTAGCTTTAGCAAGGTTTTTCAGCTTTCTATGAAAAACCTGTTTTTTCTTACTATTTTTAGAAAGACAAGATATATATTTTCTATGGGAGAGATAGGCAATCTTTATCAAAAGACCTCTACTTCGATCTTACTTACCCTTAGCTGCAAAATACTCCCGCACAAGCGGTGCAACCTTGGTGCCAAAGAGTTCGATAGACTGGAGAACCTGCTCATGCGGAAGCGATCCCAACGGCAGATGCAGCATGAAGCGGTCCAGTCCCAGCTCTTCTATCATCTTGATCAATTTCTGAGCGACCTTTTCAGGACTGCCGACAAACATGGCTCCCTCTGGTCCTACCTGATCTAGGTATTGCTCATAGGTCATCTCCCGCCAGTGAGGGCGGTCCTTGGAAATAGCGTCCACTACCTGCTTGGTCGGATGGAAGTAAGTCCGGACCGCCTCCTCATTGTCCTCCATGACCCAGCCCCAAGAGTGGGCAGCGATTTTCAACTTTTCATCTGAGTGCCCACTTTCCTGCCCAATCCGGCGATACGCATCCAGCAGGGGCTTGAAGCGCTTAGGCTGTCCACCGATAATGGCATACGCAATCGGTAGGCCTTTCTGGGCGACCTTAATGGTGGACTCGACATTGCCCCCCGTCGCTACCCAAACTGGCAATGTTTCTTGCACAGCCCGTGGATAGACTTCCCGATTTTCAATAGTCTGCGTCAGCTTTCCCTTCCAATTTAACCGCGTCTCGGCACTGGCATAGAGGAGCAGGTCCAGCTTTTCATCAAAAAGCTCTTCATAATCCTTCAAGTCATAGCCAAAGAGCGGAAAGGACTCGATAAAAGAGCCACGGCCAGCCATGACCTCTGCTCTGCCATTTGACAAAGCATCAATCGTCGCATACTGCTGGTAGACTCGGATAGGATCCAAGCTCGACAAGACACTGACAGCACTGGTCAAGCGAATCTTCTCTGTCTTGACCGCACCAGCCGCCAGCACAATCTCCGGTGCAGAGACAGCAAAGTCCTCTCGGTGGTGCTCTCCAATGCCATACACGTCCAGTCCCACCTTGTCTGCCAGCTCAATCTCTGCTACCAGTTGCCGAATCCGTTCGTCATGAGTATAGGTCTGCCCTGTACCCTCCAGTGGCGTTGTCTCTCCAAAAGTAGAAATACCTAATTCCACCATGCTTTTGTCCTCCTGATATTTAAGATAAAAATATTTTATCACTAATTAGTGATATATACAAAAATGATGCTCAACCTATTGTCCATCTGCATAGAATAACATGGTTTTGGCATGATAGAAAGAGACTTCCAAAGAGCACCATCACCAAAATACCATACCAAAAGCCCCAGAAAAATCTGAGGCTTGGTATTTTTATCGAGATTCATTAAGACAGTTATTCTACCGTTACAGATTTAGCGAGATTGCGTGGTTTATCTACATCCAATCCGCGGTGCAAGGTTGCAAAATAAGCAATCAATTGAGTTGGCACCACCATAGAGATTGGTGACAAATAAGGGTGAACTTGGCTCAGGACAATATCATCTCCATCCTTAGCCACATTTTCCTCCGCAATGGTCAACACCTTGGCTCCGCGCGCCACAACTTCAGAAACATTTCCGCGAGTATGGCTAGCCAAGACCTCGTCTGAAAGTAGGGCTAGAACAGGTGTTCCCTCTTCAATCAGAGAAATAGTACCATGCTTGAGCTCTCCTGCCGCAAAGCCTTCACACTGAATGTAGGAAATTTCCTTAAGCTTAAGGCTAGCTTCCATCGCCACATAATAGTCCTGACCACGACCGATATAAAAGGCGCTGCGAGTTTCCGCCAACAAGTCACGAACCTTGCTTTCGATCAATTCTTTCTCAGAAAGAGTAGACTCGATAGACTGGGCTACGATAGACAGCTCATGAACCAAGTCAAACTTCTTGGCTTTTTCATTGCCATTGGCATCACCGACCGCCTTGGCCAAAAAAGCTAGGGCAGCGATTTGTGCAGTATAGGCTTTGGTTGAAGCCACGGCAATTTCTGGTCCAGCATGGAGAAGCAGGGTATGCTTGGCTTCACGAGACAAGGTTGAGCCTGGCACATTGGTCACTGTCAAGCTAGGAATGCCCAGTTCATTGGCCTTGACCAAGACTTGGCGACTATCAGCTGTCTCACCAGATTGGCTAATAAAGATGAAAAGTGGCTTCTTGCTCAGAAGCGGCATAGCATAGCCCCATTCTGAAGAAATACCCAGTTCAACTGGCGTATCCGTCAGTTCTTCCAACATCCGTTTAGAAGCATAACCCGCATGATAAGAAGTTCCAGCAGCAATGATATAAATGCGATCCGCTTCTTGGACTGTCTTGATGATGGCTGGATCAATTAGCATCTTATTATTTTCATCCGCATAGGTGCTGATCAGCTTCCGCATCACGGTCGGCTGCTCGTCAATTTCCTTCAGCATGTAGTAAGGATAAGTGCCTTTGCCGATATCAGACAGGTCCAGCTCAGCAGTATAGCTACCGCGTTCAAGAACATTGCCTTCGTAGTCTTGCACTTCTACGCTATTAGCCGTCACGATAACCAGCTCTTTATCATGGATTTCCATGTATTCGCTGGTCTCACGAATCATAGCCATGGCATCGGAGCAGACCATGTTGTAGCCTTCACCCAAGCCGATCAAAAGCGGAGATTTGTTTTTGGCAACGTAGATCGTAGAAGGATCTTGAGCGTCTACCAAGGCAAAAGCGTAGGAACCTTCGATAATGTGAAGGGCCTTGCGGAAAGCGTCAAGAACAGAGAGACCGTCTTCTTCCGCGAATTTTCCAATCAAATGAACAGTAATTTCTGTATCTGTCTGGCCTTTAAAATCATGGCCAGCAAGATAGTTATTTTTGATATCCAGGTAATTTTCAATCACACCGTTGTGAACCAAAACAAAACGGCCTGTCTGAGAAGTGTGAGGATGGGCGTTATTCTCACTTGGTTTTCCGTGGGTTGCCCAGCGGGTATGCCCAATACCTGTTGAACCTGCTACATCCATGCCAATCTTGGCACGAAGATCTGCAATTCGGCCAACAGACTTGATCAAGCTGGATTTTTCTCCTGTTGTCACAAAAATTCCAGCTGAATCATAGCCTCGGTATTCTAACTTTTCAAGTCCTTGCATCAAAATATCTGTTGCATTGCGGTTTCCCACAACTCCGACGATTCCACACATAGATTTATTTCTAGCCTTTTGCTGGCAAAAAGCTAGTTCCTCCTTTATCGAAAATTGGTATAGTCTTATTTATCTTTTTATCGAGAGACAAAGACATTATACATACCGATTTGATATTTGTCAACATAAAATTGGTATAGTTTCGAGGCAGGGAAATTTGTTTAAGAAACAAAAAAAGCCTCCCGACAGAAGACTTTTCATAGCAATCAGAAAAACCAGGCTCAATGCCCCTTGTGCTTTTCCAATCGTTTTTGCTGTTTGAGTTCGAATTTCCTTTGCTTAGCCAGTTCTTTCTGCTGCTTGCGCTTGGCTTGAGCGATTTTCTTTTGCTCTTCAAATTGCAGCTTCAACGCTTCCTGAGACTTTGAAGAACGTGAAGCTATCTGCTCCTTTTTAGCCTGTCTCTGCAGGCGTTTAGGACTGACCGACTTAGTCTTCTCCTTCACCCTGATGCTAGGACTAAACTGCAACCGATGATAATAACGGTTTAGAAAATCCAACAATTCCTGCGTGCTAGGCTCTGCACCAAAGGTGACTCGGCAAACTCTATAAGATTGAGCATGTTCCTGCTCGAAAAGACCGTGCCAAAATCCCTCTTCAAAATAAACTGACAGCGTCATTGAAATCTTATCCATGACAGCACCTCCTTTAAAAATCCCTAAGAATGGACAACCAAGGAGGACGGTTACTGACAAAAAATAGATTTTTTGCGTCTGGACTACCAACCAGAACTGTGTTTTTATCTTAGTAGCTACAGTCTAGCAAGATTTTCTAAAAAATTCAAGGAGAGCTAAAAATTGTACTGATCGAAGACAAAGTAAGGATAACGAAAAACCTCTAAATTCAAAAGTAATTTTGAGATTGTCCTAAAATCTTAGTAAAAACAAAAAAGCCCTCTGAATTCAGAGAGCTTTATTCTTGCTAGATAAAACGTTTATAGACTAGGCGAAAATTGTACTAATGGTACATCAAGACGAAGTCAACGAAGTATAGAAACGTTTTAAACGCAAGATTAGCGACGAAGTCCAAGAGAGTTGATCAACTCACGGTAACGGTTAACGTCGTTTTTACGCAAGTATGCAAGCAAGTTACGACGGCGACCGATTTTCTTCATCAAACCACGGTAAGTAGCGTGGTCTTTTTTGTGTTGTTTGATGTGTTCGTTAAGGTGGTTGATTTCCCAAGTAAGGACAGCAACTTGAACCTCTACTGAACCTGTATCACCTTCGTGACGTGCATATTGTGCAATGATTTCATTTTTTTTCTCTTTTGAGATTGCCATGATAAGCTCCTTTTCTTTACGCTTCATCCGAGTGACAGGCTTGGCAATTCCTGCAACCAAGAAGAAGTTATTTGTCTTTAAGACATTCTTATTCTATCAGGAAGCCAAGTTTTTGTCAAATCTTCTACTTTTCCGACAAAGTCAGCCAAATTTCATTAGCCAAAATGAGGATTTTCTACACATTTGCTCCAAGGCTCGATCTAGCTAGTCGCTTTTTGACTTTGGAGCAGGTTTAGCTTATACTGGGATTAAGATGACACGAGGAGAAGAGCTTATGAAATATCTTGAATTTGGAGAAAGCAAGCGAGAAATTTCCCAGATTATCATAGGACTGATGCGAATTGCCAAAATGACTCCCAAAGAGGTGGAAGAACTGATCGAAACAGCCTTGTCAGTCGGAATCAATGCTTTTGACTTAGCCGATATCTACGGTGGAGGCAACTGCGAAGAAATTTTGGGACAAGTGCTCAAAAACCGACCTGACTTACGGGATAAAATGTGGATCCAGTCCAAAGTAGGAATCCGCATAGAAGAATTCACCTACTTTGACTTTTCCAAAGACCATATCCTAGAGGCAACAAACGGTATTTTACAGCGCTTGGGCGTGGACCATCTGGACTCTCTGCTCTTGCACCGACCTGATGCCCTGATGGAGCCTAGTGAAATCGCTGAAGCTTTCGATCTGCTCAAATCTCAAGGAAAGGTCCTTGATTTTGGAGTATCCAACCAGAACCCTATGATGATGGAGCTACTCAAAAAAGAGGTCCAGCAGCCCTTGGTAGCAAATCAGCTCCAATTGAGCGCAGCTTTTTCACCTGCCTTTGAGTCCAGCTTCCACGTCAACATGGAGGGCACAGCCGCAAATATGCGCGACGGTAGCATTTTCGAATACTGCCGCCTCAACGACGTCGTGATTCAGGCATGGTCTGTCCTCCAGCATGGCTATTTCGAAGGCGTCTTTGTTGGTTCGGATAAATATCCCAAGCTCAATGCCGTCTTAAACCGACTGGCCGATAAATACCAAATATCACCATCGGCAGTGGCTATTGCTTGGGTGCTACGCTATCCAGCCCACATGCAGGCGGTCATCGGCACGACCAAGGCTAGCCGCATCATCGAATCATCCAAGGCGACAGATATTGAACTGACTAGAAAAGAATGGTACGAAATCTATTGGGCCTCTGGAAAAGATCTTCCTTAAAAAATGAGCCTAAAATCCGATCAATCTTCTACCAAGATGCTAGCTAAAGGACTGACAGAAAAGCTGTCCAGAGCATGTCCACTGTATGACCGAGAAGGCAAAATCACCTTGCACAAGATTAGCTAGCACATAAAATTCCTATTTCACGAAAGGAAAAAATATATGAACCATTTCGACACAATCATCATCGGCGGAGGACCGGCTGGTATGATGGCTGCCATTTCCAGTTCTTTCTACGGACAGAAGACCCTTCTCCTCGAGAAAAATAAACGACTGGGCAAGAAACTAGCCGGAACGGGTGGTGGTCGCTGCAATGTGACCAATAACGGAAATTTGGATGACCTCATGGCCGGCATTCCAGGCAACGGACGCTTTCTTTACAGCGTCTTTTCCCAGTTTGACAACCATGATATCATCCACTTTTTTACGGAAAATGGCGTCAAACTAAAGGTCGAAGACCATGGCCGTGTTTTCCCAGCGACAGACAAGTCCCGCACCATTATCGAAGCCTTGGAAAAGAAGATTGCAGAGCTGGGCGGCACTGTCATCACCAATACTGAAATCGTCTCCGTTAAAAAATCTGATGAGCTTTTCACCGTCAGATCCAGCGACCAGACTTGGACCTGCCAGAAATTGATTGTGACGACTGGTGGCAAGTCCTACCCTTCAACTGGCTCGACTGGTTTTGGCCATGATATTGCCCGACACTTTAAGCACACTGTGACCGACTTGGAAGCAGCCGAAAGTCCACTTCTGACTGACTTTCCTCACAAAGCGCTTCAGGGGATTTCGCTGGACGATGTGACCCTCAGATATGGCAAGCATGTCATCACCCACGATCTGCTCTTTACTCACTTTGGTCTATCAGGTCCGGCAGCCCTGCGCTTGTCTAGCTTTGTCAAGGGCGGCGAAACCATCTATCTAGATGTCTTGCCTCAGATGAGTCAGCAGGATTTGGCGTACTTTCTAGAAGAAAATCGTGAAAAATCCTTGAAAAATACCTTAAAAAATTTGCTTCCAGAACGCTTGGCAGAATTTTTTGTTCAAGGATATCCTGAAAAAGTTAAACAGCTGACTGAGAAAGAACGAGAACAACTTCTCCAGTCTATCAAAGCACTCGAAATCCCTGTGACTGGCAAAATGTCCCTTGCCAAGTCCTTTGTTACCAAGGGTGGCATCAGCCTCAAGGAGATCAATCCTAAAACTCTGGAAAGTAAGCTAGTACCTGGACTCCACTTTGCTGGCGAAGTTTTAGACATCAATGCCCACACGGGCGGTTTCAACATCACATCTGCCCTCTGTACTGGCTGGGTGGCAGGCTCAAATCCAATAAGTACCAAATAAGAAAGGAAGTCCTTTGGAACATATTATTTTACTAAGAGGCGTTACTCCTAATGGAAAAAATGCTATCCCGAAAATGTCTTATTTGGTAGATATTTTGACAGAAGCTGGCTTTCAACACGTCCGAACCTATATTCAAAGCGGGAATATCATTCTTGAAAGTGACTTGGATTTGGAAGAAATACGAGAACGCGTTCATACTCTAATAAAGGAAAAAATTGGGGCCGACTTAAAAATGGTTATCAAGAATAAGAACTATTTTGAAAAGATTGTTCAAGAGAACCCATTTAAAGAAGACTATCTTCATGATCGTGTGCATGTGATCCTTTATCAAGGACTTATCCAAAGTCTGCCACTAGAAAAATTGAAAGCTGACTATGGCGAGGAAGAAATCTGTATAGGCGATCACTGTCTCTACCTCTATCTTCCTAGAACTGCAAAACGAAAAAAGCTCAATACCAACTATCTTGAAAAACTTTTTGGCGTGGATCTGACCATGAGAAAGTTAAACGTAGTAGAAAAATTACTAACAAAATAGGAGAACAAGATGAACAGATGCGAAACAGTCGAATTCGTCAACATGTGCATGATTTATGACGGAGAAAAAGTTCTTGTCCAGGACCGAGTTAGTCCTGACTGGCCCGGCATCACTTTTCCTGGCGGGCATGTAGAGCGCGGGGAATCTTTCACCGAGGCCGTTATCAGAGAAGTCAAAGAAGAAACTGGACTGACCATATCCAAACCCCAACTTTGCGGCATTAAGGATTGGTATGATGATAAGGATTTTCGCTATGTCGTCCTGCTCTACAAGACAAAGCATTATTCCGGCGTGCTGCAATCCTCAGATGAAGGAAAGGTTTGGTGGGAAGATTTGCAAAATCTGTCTCATCTGAAACTTGCAACCGATGATATGTCTGACATGCTTCGCGTTTTTCTAGAAGACGATTTAAGCGAATTCTTTTACTATAAAGACGGCGACGACTGGCTTTATGATTTGAAGTAAAAAATGAGGCTGGGACAAAAGTCCTAGCCTCTCAATTGTATTTGGATTGTCGAGCAAGACGCAGTGGTTGAGTGGACTCTATTACGCTGACTGCATCAGCTTTTATATCCCTACTCAACTGTGCGGAGGTGGGACGACGAAATCGAATTCTAACGAATTACCGATTTCTGTCCCACTCTCATTTATTCTGCATTTGTCCGAACGTAAGCTGCAATCACATCTGATGTGTACTGGGCTGTACCTGGGCCAAATTTATCAATGTTTTCCTTAAACTCTGGGTTATAGACATAGCCTTTACCGATATGACCGAATACTTCAATAGAGCAGTCAAAACCATAAGTACGGATGGCTTGCAAGAGTTGAGCTGCCTGTTCTTGATTTTCTGCTGCCTCAACTGGCAAGCCTTGCTGCATATTCTCTGCCAGACTTTGAAAAACTTGATTGAAGGCTGCGGCAGATTCTTCTTCCCGTCCATTTTGACGAGTCAGTGCTTCCGACATGACTTCTTGACCGTATTCTTCGACTGCTTTTTGGTGGTATTTTTGATTATCTTCGTAGGTAAAGCCTGCGAATTTTTCTTTCATTGTCATCTTTCTTTCTCCTTTTTCCTCTTGGATGGTTTTTCGCAAGGTAGAAATCAAGGTATCCAAGCGGTCTCTTTCCTGCTGCAAATACTCTAACTGCCTCACCAGATGCGGCAATAAGGCCTGATCGTCCTGACTCAGTAGCTCTGCTATTTTCTCCAAAGAAAAGCCCAGATACTTATAGTAAAGGATGACCTGTAGCCGCTCTAGATCAGCTTGACTATACGTTCGATAGCCATTTTCTGATTTTTGAGGAACCAAAAGCCCGATTTTGTCGTAGTGGTGCAGGGTTTTGACAGAGACACCCGAAAGCTGCGCAGCTTCTTTGATATGATACATAAAAAACCTCCTTGCCCTTATAGTATAAGCCCTGACCTTAGGGCAGAGTCAAGCTTTTTATGAAATTTTTTAAATCACTTTAAATTTTCCAAAGTAGCTAGTATTTATTTGCGAGAAACCATAGCAATAAAGCCCAGTTTTTCCTGATTTTTTTGAAACATCTTAAACATCTTCATAAATTGCCCATAGTTCTCTTTTTTAAGGGCATTAAAGCAGATTTTCAGAGTGCCTCCCAGTCCTTCGTCATATATCATCCCTCGAAGGCTCATCAAGGTCATTTCGCCAACAAAGGTGTCCACACGGTCAAAAGCATGAGAACGTGCCAGCTGAATCCAAGATCCCTCGGTTAGAGGCCCCACATTGACATTAATCGCACGTGACAGCTCTTCTCGGACATTCTCATCTTTTTGCTTGAGCATAACATCGTGGGTAAGGAGCACTCCGCCTGGCTTCAGCACCCGGTAGTACTCATCCATACATTTAGCTTTTCCCCTTTCTGTCTGCATGGTCAGCATGGCTTCATTGATAACAATATCAAAAGAATTGTCCTCATAAGGTAGCTTCATGGCATTTGCGAGTTCAAATGTGACGAGTTCACTAACACCAGCCTTGTCTCCATTAAGCTTAGCCTGAGCCAGCGCAGCCTTATCCAAATCAACTGCAGTAATCTGGCAGCCATATGTTTTAGCCAGCTCAATTGTTGTAGTCCCCATATTGCAGGCAACCTCTAGAACTTTCTTATCACTGGAAAACTGCCCCTGCTCAATCAGCCAGTCGGTCGCCAGCTTACCACCGGGACGAAGACGTTTCTTTCCTAACTTTGCCAAAAATTTATGACCTGCTTCTGCCATTTCCGAACCTCCATAATTTTGATTGGTTCCATTATAGCATAAAATATTATATTTTCAGATAATTCTTAGAATTTAACAAAAAAACAGACCGAATCGACCGATTCAATCTGTCTTGTATCTCTTTACAGCCCAAGAAATCCAACCAGATAGCGCAGCAAGGCCACCAAGACTACACCAAATACAACAGTTGCAATTAAGTTTTTATACTTAAAAGCCACATAAGTCGTCGGAAAAACGGCCAGCAAATCCAGCCATTTAAAACTCGGCAACTGACCTGTTTTAGCATTAGTAACACTGGATAAGATAAGGGCAAAGATAATAGAAACTGGCAGATATTTGAGAAAACGCTCTACCATAGGCGGAAGCCCCTTGTACTTGACTAGGATAAAGGGCAAAACCCGCGGCATCCAAGTGACCAGGGCTGACAAAAGAATGGCCAGCAAAATATACTTACTTATCATCTAGAATCACCCCCACCGTACAGCCTAGTAAGGTTGCAAAAAGCACCGCCAGCGAATTTTGAAGTAGCGTAGTTAGGACTAAGTAGGCAAGGCCCACCACGCCCAAGACTAAAAAGAGCTTCTTTATCTTGACCCGTCGCAGCATGATTGTAAATTGAGAGGAGAAAATGCCAATAAACATGGCGACTAGGGCAAAATCCAGGCCAAAGCTCTCAGGATTGGGCAGAAGGGCGCCGAGGGCAGTTCCTAAAATAGTACCCAAAATCCAAGAAGTATAACTCATGAAATTGTTACCCATCATCCAGCTAGCCGCAATCTCTTCTGTATGCACCTGCTCCCCCATCAAGACCCCATAAGATTCGTCCGTCAAAAAAGAGCCAATGACAATATTCTGAGCCAAGCTAGACTTACGAAAAAGGGTTGAGGCATGCAGACAGAGCAAAAGATGCCGAATATTTATCAGAAAAACAGTCAGTGCGATGGCCAAGACTGGCGCCTGCTGGGCAAATAAGCCAATCATGGCAAACTGGGCACTTCCGGCATAAACCAGAATACTCATCAGTCCCATCTCCAAAGGATTCATATAGGGCGCCGCCATGATGCCGCAGGCTAGGCCAATCCCAATATAGCCCAGAGCCGTTGGCACAGCTGCTTTTGCACCCTGTTTAAATGTCTGTCCGCGCATTGTTCTCCTTTACTCCATGGTTTCAAAAGCCAGACTTGGCTTAGCATTGAGGTCCAAACTGGCAAAATTCTCCTTGTTCCACTCACTGACACTGGCATAGGCAATCATACCGGCATTGTCACCGCAAAGGCGCAGAGGTGGAATAATCACCTTAACGTCCTGAATCTCAGCTGACAAGCGCTCTCTCAGGCCTTGATTGGCCGCAACGCCTCCCGCCACGACCAGAGTCTTGACTGGATATTTTTCCAGCGCTTTTTTAGTCTTGGCCATGAGAATATCCATGACCGCTGCCTGAAAGCTAGCCGACAGATCTTGATTAGACAAGACTTCTCCCTTTTGCTGGGCATTGTGGTGCAGGTTGATAAAGGCCGACTTGAGACCGGAAAAAGAAAATTCCAGATTGTCTTCCTTAATCATGGCCCGCGGAAAATCATAAATATCCTGCCCCTCATGAGCCAGCTGATCAATCTCTCGGCCTGCTGGATAGGTCAGGCCCATGACTCGACCGACCTTATCATAGGCTTCACCGACCGCATCATCGCGAGTTTCCCCCACAATCTTATAGTCACCAGCCTGACTAACATAGACCAGCTCGGTATGGCCGCCACTGACCAAGAGAGCCAGCAAGGGAAATTCCAAGGGCTCCACGCTCTGGGCTGCCATCAGGTGTCCAGCCATATGATTGACCGGAATCAAGGGAATATCATGAGCCCAGGCAAAGGACTTGGCCGCTGCCAAGCCGACCAGAAGCGCCCCAACCAGACCAGGACCGTAGGTAACGGCCACCGCTGTGACTTGCTCCTCGCTAATCCCCGCTTCTGCCAAGGCTTCCTCAATGCAAACCGTAATGACCTCCACATGGTGACGGCTGGCCACTTCCGGTACCACTCCGCCAAAACGCTTGTGGCTCTCAATCTGGCTGGCAATGACATTGCTCAAAAGCTCCGTCTCATTCTTCAGAACCGCCACACTGGTCTCGTCACAAGACGTCTCAAAAGCTAAAATATATCTATCTTTCATGAATCTCTCTTTTCATAACAATCGCATCTTCCACCGGTGCATGGTAGTAGGCCTTCCGCCGCGCGATTTCTTCAAATTTTTCTTTTTTGTAAAATAGCAGAGCTGGCTTGTTGGACTCCCTCACTTCGAGGAAAATTTCTTTGTCTGCTGGCAAAAAGTCAAACAAGGCTGTCGCGATTTTTCGCCCCTGATAGCTAGGCAATACAGCAATCTGCAGGACTTCCGCTTCAAAGTCTGTCTCCTGCCAGACTAAAAAGCCGACAAGCTGACTCTCATCTGCTGCTAGCGCACAACTGTTCACATCCGAACGCAGAACCTCCGCTACTTGATCCGCTGTCCAAGGGCTGACCTCATAGACTGCAAGTAGGAGCTGTTCCAGCTCTTTTGCGAGAGTTAGCGCGCCCATATCCGAGCTGGCGCTCCATTTTCTCATCTCAATCATAGGCGCTGAATGTAAGAATCGCTGGATTCCTGGTGGGTTTTGAGCCAATTTTCCTCGGCTTCTACTCGCTTAAGATAATTAGGCACAAAGTCATGAATGGACTGGGCTGGCAGATCTAAACCGAGACGACCAATAGCTGCCGCATCTGGTAAGGTCGGCTGAATAGCAGCCTGAGGAAGAGCCGCTTCAATCTGCTCCACAAAAGCTGCTGTCTCTCCGACAAAAGTGACTGATTGGTTAGCAGCGCCAGCCATTTCCAACACCTCTGCCAAAGGCAGGTGAGCTTCCGGCCGTACAGCCTGACCAGACTGGTAAAAGCCAGCATAGACATTGTTGCGGCGGGCATCCATGACAGGAATGACCAAGCCTTCTACCTGCCCTGGAACCAGAGCCAGCAGACTAGACACACCGACCAGCTCAATCTTGAGGGTGTGGGCTAGAGTCTTGGCTGTCGCCACCGCAATTCTCAGACCTGTGTAGCTGCCCGGCCCCTGCGCCACCACGATCCGATCCAAATCCGTCGGCTTCATATCCAGACTATTCATGAGAAAATCAATAGCCGGCATAAGGGTAATGCTATGATTTTTCTTGATATTGAGCGTCACCTGCCCCAAGAGCTCCTTATTCTCTAAAATTGCTAGAGACAGGGCCTTATTTGACGTATCCATCGCTAAAATGTTCATCATTTTCTTCCTTACTCGAGTGTTTGCTTTTTATTATACTACAAAAGCAGCGACAAGGGTAGAGAGAGGCAGTCATTTGGTTACCCAGATTGTCCTCAAAAGCTTTTCTGAAAATCTCCATAAGATTTTCTCGGCTATGTCTTTTACTAAAAGCTGGTTTTATGATATAATTGGTTAGAATTATATCGAATCAAGGTCAATCTACTACTCATAAAACTGAATAAAAGAAAACAGCTGATTAGCTGTCGTTTTCTGTAGCTTGATCGTGAAAAATGGAAGGAAATAAAATGATTTACAAAGTTTTTTATCAAGAAACAAAAGAACGCAGCCCACGCCGTGAACAAACACGCGCCCTGTACTTGGATATAGAAGCAACCGATGAATTAGAAGGCCGCATCAAAGCCCGCAAATTGGTTGAAGAAAAGACTCCTTACAATATCGAATTTATCGAACTCTTGTCTGACAAACATTTGGAATACGAAAAAGAGTCAGGCGCCTTCGAATTGACGGAGTTGTAACCTATGGCATATAACTTAAAGAAAGAAGAAGTTGGTGTTTTCGCCATCGGCGGTCTGGGCGAAATCGGTAAAAACACCTACGGAATTGAGTATCAAGATGAGATTATCATTGTTGATGCTGGGATTAAATTCCCTGAAGACGACCTCTTGGGTATCGACTATGTTATCCCCGACTACTCTTATATCGTAGAAAATATCGACCGCGTGAAAGCTGTCCTCATCACCCACGGGCACGAGGACCACATCGGTGGCATTCCTTTCCTGCTCAAGCAAGCCAATGTTCCCATCTATGCTGGCCCTTTGGCTCTGGCTCTCATTCGGGGCAAGCTAGAAGAGCATGGACTTTTGCGTGATGCCAAGCTCTATGAAATCAATCAAAATACAGAGTTGACCTTTAAAAATCTGAAGGCGACCTTCTTCCGCACAACCCACTCGATTCCAGAACCTTTGGGGATTGTCATTCATACGCCACAAGGCAAGATTGTCTGTACCGGTGACTTCAAGTTTGACTTTACACCAGTCGGTGAGCCAGCAGACTTGCACCGCATGGCTGCTCTGGGCGAGGAAGGCGTCCTCTGCCTCCTGTCTGACTCGACCAATGCTGAAGTTCCGACCTTTACCAATTCCGAAAAAGTGGTCGGACAGTCTATCATGAAGATTATCGAAGGCATACATGGACGGATTATTTTCGCTTCCTTTGCTTCAAACATCTTCCGCCTCCAGCAGGCAGCAGAAGCTGCTGTCAAGACAGGGCGCAAAATTGCGGTCTTTGGCCGCTCCATGGAAAAGGCTATTGTCAACGGGATTGAGCTGGGCTATATCAAGGTTCCCAAAGATACCTTCATCGAGCCAAATGAACTCAAGGACTATCCAGCTGGTGAAGTGCTGATTATGTGTACCGGAAGTCAGGGTGAGCCCATGGCAGCACTGTCTCGGATTGCTAATGGTACCCACCGTCAGGTGCAACTGCAACCTGGAGATACGGTCATCTTCTCATCTAGCCCAATCCCTGGAAACACCACTAGCGTCAACAAGCTGATCAACATCATTTCCGAAGCTGGCGTCGAAGTGATTCACGGTAAGATTAACAATATCCACACCTCTGGACACGGTGGCCAACAAGAGCAGAAACTCATGCTCCGCTTGATCAAGCCTAAATATTTCATGCCAGTCCATGGTGAATACCGCATGCAGAAAGTCCATGCAGGTCTAGCCGTTGATACTGGAGTACCAAAAGACAATATCTTCATCATGAGCAATGGTGATGTGCTGGCTCTGACAGCTGACTCAGCTCGTATTGCCGGCAGCTTCAACGCTCAGGATATTTATGTTGATGGGAACCGCATTGGTGAAATCGGAGCTGCAGTCCTACGCGACCGTAAAGACCTGTCAGAGGACGGTGTGGTTCTGGCTGTCGCGACGGTTGACTTTGATTCCAAGATGATCTTAGCCGGTCCAGATATTCTCAGCCGTGGCTTTATCTACATGCGCGAATCAGGTGACCTCATCCGCCAAAGCCAGCGCATCCTCTTCAATGCTATTCGCATTGCACTCAAGAATAAAGACGCCAGCGTCCAATCTGTCAGCGGCGCTATCGTCAACGCCTTGCGTCCTTTCCTCTACGAAAGCACCGAGCGCGAACCGATTATCATTCCGATGGTGCTTACACCAGACGAAGACAACTAAAAAATAAGCTTTGCTAGACTAGCAAAGCTTATTTTTCTGCTTTATTTTTTGTTCGAGAGGCATGCTTGATAATCCAAGCGCAGCTCGGACTCAGTTCTTCCTCTTGCCAAGATCCAATCACCCTCTCAAACTTTTCAGGATCTTCTTTATATAAATCATTCAGATTATTAGCGACACTTTTTTGGATTGATTTATCTGTATCATCCTTTAGATTCCTTAAAATAGCGGTAAATTCATCAAAATAATCTAAGACCACAGTCTGCTTCTTAGCCCAAGGCAGACGGATTCGCATACACTCGCTGGCTAATCTACGGACGCGCATATTCTCGTCTTTACTCCACTCTAACAGTAAATCCATCGTAGCTTTAGGAAAATTGGCCAGTAAGGGCCGCATAGAAAATTCTCCAGTAAATCGCTTGGTTAATTCCTTACTGAAGGCTGCACTCAGATCAAATTCCTGACCTCCGTAAAGTTCTACGTATTTGCCAATCGGCCACAACCAGTACCCCTCTGAGAACATCCCCAGGCCGCCCTCTAACTCCGGACCAAGTATCTGCTCAAAAACCTTCAGAGAATCAGCATAAGAAAGCGGCAAGCATTCTTTGATACTCTTTGCCAAAAGCTCTTGACGCTGAGTAAATTCCAAAGCCTCTAAGTCGCTTTCAACTAGAGACATAAAATGCTGAACTTCAAACTTATCTGTGACTTCTTGCAGGCGACGGCTCAAGTCCTCCGCATAAACCAAATCATAATAATCTTTAACCTTTTTCGCCATGATTTTTAAATCCCCTTAACAGACTTTTCACTGCTCCTCTGACTTCTGCTTCTTCCTCTTTCTCAGCCAGAAAAAGAGACAACTCGTTCAAGGCGCCTGAAATCATATGAGCTGCCATATCCAAATCAATAGAGATAAGTCTTCCTTCTTTAGATAAGATGTCTAATTGTTCTCTCAAATGAAAGAAAGAATTAGCCTCGTCCTGACGACGCCACTCTTTCCACTCAACGACATTGGGACCATCAAGCAGGAGAATACGTTTATTTTCGGTCAAGGTCGCAAAACGAACAAAAGCAACACAGCCTTCCACCAACTGCTCCCAAGAATCCTGTGCTTCCAAGGCACTTTTTTCTACATAAGACCCCAGTTCGGACTGAATTTGTGCTAGTACGGCGGTAAATAAAGTTTTCTTATTCCCGAAATGATGATAAAGTGCGCCTCTTGTCATTCCCAACTCATCTACAATTTCTTCCAAGGAAGTTTCTGCATAACCCTTTAAAGAAAAATGTTTCCGAGCGATGGCTAATATTTTGCTACTTGTCTCTAGTGAAGCCTGCTGCTTTTTATTCATTCTCACTCTCCATTTTAAACTGCTCTAACACTCTAAGCAAATCTTTCTGAAAATCAGAAATAACCCCTTGTACTGAGCCAGCACATCTTTGTTTATTAACATAAAGTCCTAATTCTCAAAAAAATTTTTCAGTCTTAATTATAACATACATGCAGTATGTATGTAAAATGATATAAGAAATAGAAGCCAAATTGACTTCTATTCTAAAAACAATTCAGCCCAGTCGCTTGATGAAATGATATTTGGTCACACCTTTTTGAGGTACATCTTCCAGACTGGCGTAGATTTCATAGCCTTGCTTGACGTAAAAATCCTTGGCTTGATAAGATTTGGTGGATAAGGTGATGCTGCTGACTCCCGCTTTCTCGGCCTTTTCTTCCAATTCTGCCAGCAGACTAGCTCCCAAGCCCTTTTTCTGGTGTCCCTTATCTACCATTAAGGCCTTGATATGGATGTTTTCCAACACCTGCTGGGCATGGAGCAAGGCGATTAAGTTTCCTTCCTCTTCCCGTGTCAGATAATAATCTTTGGGCTCAAGTTTTTCAAGTCTAGCCCGCCCAAAAGAAGCCTCATATTGCTCCTTGAAAACTTGCTCGATAAAGTCATGAAATTCTGCCATTTCTTGCTCCTTTCAGAATCCTTATCGCATTTCCCTACACTGGTATAGGAAAATCCTACTTGTCAAATCAAGTACAATCAGGCTCAGCTATTAACACGCCAAGCCCGAATGCTAGATCAATGTACTGAATCTGCTTTCTATAAAAGAGGTAGATCATAGATAATCCATCAGAAGGATTATTGTTCTTTTTTCTTGCTTCCAGCTAAGCCAAGAAAGGCCAAGACAGTGCCTAGTAAAGTCATCGTCCAAGCTGATGACGTTCCAGTTTGAGGAAGTTTAGCGGCTTTAGAAACAGCTGCCTCCGAAGATTTAGCAACCTTTGTCTCAGCTACTTTCTGCTCTGCTGAAGGCGCTGAAGTAGTTGAAGCTGCTGGGGTTACTGAGCGCTCAGCTGGCTTATCTTTGGCAAGAGGAATCACTGATGGAGCAGGCTGAACGATCGGCACTTCGATTTGACCAAGACTAGCTTTCGTTTCTTTAGTGCCCACTTCTACTAGCTCATCCACTGGTGCTTTAGAAACGGAAGACTCAACAACCTTTCGGCTGCCATCTAGCGCAGATACTTCCACTAGATTCATTTTTTCGCCCTTGCTTCCTGTTTGGACAACTTTTCGTTGACCTTTTTCAAGCTCTGGATTCAATATTTCTTTTGTCTCAAAATCAAGCTCTTCTGTTTGGATATCCAGATATGGCTTATCCTCAACTAAAGCAGCTTTCTCATCCTGAGCTGTGCTACCATTGTGGCTAAGTGACTTCAGATTTGCACGCGCAGCTTGAAGTTTAGCGACCATCTTATCTACTTCTGCCTGTTTATTCCGATTCAATTCCCAGTCGATATCATCTTGGACAGCCTTCAGACTAGCGACAGACTCTGGCGTATAGATGCTCAAATCGCTAGGAATCTTGGCCAATTCATCTCGGACAGACTCATAGTTGGCCTTGAAATAATCTTTATTGTGATCAGCAAATGCAGTCATCAATTTGAAAATCTCTTCTTCCTTGTACTCAGCCTGTGGTCTATCTGCCCAGATAGCAAGCATGCTACCGACTGTTGGGAGAGATACTTCTGGATACTTGGTAGAGGCTAGTTGGTTAAATGGTGTCTTTTCAGTATTTTCAAGTGCTTTCTGTAAGAAACCACCACCATCTTCAGGTTTTTGCCCTAAGATATAGTACCAGTCCCCATTGGTATTGAGGAATTTATAGCCCTTGCTTGCTAGATACTGAGGTGAGGCAAGGTTATAACCCCACCATCCCTTAGACCAGTAAGAGATCAAGACATCCTTGTCAAACTCAACATCATCCTTGTCTTCGTAGTAGAAGCCATCGTTGAAAGCCATTGGTTGAAGGCCTCGCTCTTTAGCCATAGCAGCAAGCGTGTTGGCATATTCTGCAAACTTGCCATAGAGGTTGTAGTATTTCAGATAATACCAACCCTGTGCATTGGTCGCATCATTGGCATACTCATCTGTACCATAGTTGAAAATCTTTGATTTTCCTGCAAAGTAGTCCATGTACTTGCCAATCAAGGCCTTGGTGAAAGCTTTTGCTTCTTCATTTTCCAAGTCCATAGTGGTCTTAGAAAGATTGTCAAAATAAGCCTGCGGGTTCTGAATGCCTAATTTTTCCATAGCCACCAAAAGAGCGTCCATATGACCAGGGCTATTGAGCGCTGGAATCACCCCGATGCCCTTTTGTTTGGCATAGCTGATCAACTCATCCATTTCTTTCTGGCTCAGAGCATTTCCATTTGGATCATCGTAGTAGGATTTAGTACCTTCAGTGATAGCTTCCTTGACTTGGTCACTCTGGTAAGTCTTCCCATTGGCTTTAATAGTCATATCATCCAGCATGAAGCGCATACCGTCATTTCCGACCAGCAAGTGCACATCAGAATAGCCCAACTCACTAGCCTTGTCGACAATTCTCTTGAGCTGATCTAGCGAGAAGTATTTACGGCCTGCATCAATGGAAATAACCTTGTTCTTGGCTACTTTTTCACGTTCTGCTTGTTTGTCCAAAATCTTTTGGTAAGCTTCTGTTGGTTTTAGATTTTCACGGGCTGCTTTTAGCTCAGCAACAGCCTGATTGATGGTGCTTTGTTGCGCGCGGCTCAGGTTTTCATCCAAGGCTCTAACCACTTTTTCAGATTCCTTGAGTCGAGCAATGCTTTCCTCTGTATATTTAGCTGCCAAGTCACTTGGAATAGCTTCTAACTCTGCAGCTGCATCTTGGTAATTAGCTGCAAAATATTCTGCATTGCGATCCGCAAAACGGCGCATCAATTTATAGAGTCGAGATGCAGAAAAACGAGCAGAAGGCTCATCAGCCCAAGCAGCTACCATGCCTCCCATAATTGGAATATCTGCCCCTTCTGATTTAGGAACGCTGGTAATTGGAGTGGAGGCAATTCCTTTCAAGCCTTGATCCAAATTGTACCAGCCTTGACCATCCGCATTGCGTCCCAAGACATAATACCAAGCATCATTGGTATTCAAGATTTGATGCCCTTTTTCAGACAAAAGTTTAGAAGAAGCTACATCATAGCCACCCCAGCCACCAGTCCAGTAAGAAACGATAATATCCTTGTCAAACTCGCCGAAAGTTTGGTCAGAATTATAGTAAATACCGTCATTAAAGGCCATTGGCTTCAAGCCATGACTCTTAACAATTTTAGCTAGGTCATTGGCATAAGTGATGAATTTTTCGTAGCCCTTTTCTGGATAACCTTCTCCTGGATAGTACTTGTCTGCTTGTAGAACCTGCCATCCCTTAGCATTGGTTGCATCATTGGCATACTCGTCCAAACCAATATTGAAAATGTCCGTCTTCCCTGCAAAATAGCCTGCATACTTGTCAATCAAAGCCTTGGTAAAATCAATAGCTGTCTGATTGTTTAAGTCAACTGTCCGTGCAGATTCCTTGCCAAAGTAGTTAAAGTTTGGATTTTGAATTCCCAACTCCTTCATAGCATGCAAGATAGCATCCATGTGACCAGGGCTATTGATGGTCGGAACAAGACCGATACCTTGCTTTTTAGCATAGTCAATCAAGTCCGTCATTTGAGCCTGCGTCAAGTGATTGCCATTTGGGTCATTATAATACGCATTGGTTCCTTTTTCAATGGCTTTCTTGACATCCTCACTGGCATAAGTCTTATCACCAACAGTCAAGGACATATCATCCAATTGGAAGCGTAGGCCATCATTCCCCACCAGCAAATGCATGTCCGTGAAACCAAAGCGTTTCGCCTTGTCTACGATTTCCTTCAGTTGCTCAGGGCTAAAATACTTACGGCCTGCATCAATCGAAACCATTTTCCGCATAGCCAGCTTTTCATCGACCTGACTAGCTTTCTCCGTTTTAGGAGTTTCACTAGGCAGGGTTGCCTTAGACTCATCAGAATTTATGGAAGCACTTTCTGTTGTAGTCACTGATTTTTCAGCGACTGTTTCTAGTTTTGGCTCCTCTGTTACTGGTTTTTCTGCTGGAGCCTCTGCTGCCACAGCTTGAGGCTTAACTTCCTCACTATTTTTAGCAACTGCTTCTGGCAAGGCTTCGCTGCTAGCCTGGGCTTCCACAGGAGCAACTTCCTGCACCCCTGCTCCTGCACTGGCTACAGCTGGTCCTGTCGTAGCTACAAGACTTGTAGGTGCTGCTTGTACCTCGTCAGCTGAAACGACTTGTCCTGCCAAACAAAAGCCGACGAGGACAGATACTGCCCCGATTGAAAGTTTCCGAATAGAAAAACGTTGCTTTCTATTAAAGATCATCATAAAATCTCCTTTTAAAATGTTCCGCTTTGTTATGTAAGCGATTTCTTTTTTTCTTCTATTATAGTTTATCCCCTATCTTTCATCAATATTGTCTCCACAAGATTCTATAGTTAAATGACAAATAGATTAAATCTAGAGCCATATTTTTATAAGGTAAATCGCTACTAAAACAGATGTCAAAATTGCCTAGCTATTTTGCTCTATTCATCTCGTTTGAAAGCCTGAGGCAAGCTAGATAAGCCACCAAAACCAAAAAAGAGGCTGGGACAAAAGTCCTAGCCTCTCAATTGTCTTTGGATTATCGAGCAAGACGCAGTGGTTGAGTGGGCTCTACTACGCTGATTTCATCAGCTTTTACAGCCCTACTCAACTGTGCGGAGGTGGGACGACAAAATCGAATTCTAACGAATTACCGATTTCTGTCCCACTCTCCAAGTTTTTGATTAAATTATCCTACCGCTGCTAAGAGGAAATTCTAGCTGCCTTTCAGAGAGAGCATTTCACTTAATCTAAGATTAACGATTTGTCTAGCTTACTTTTCTATACTGGGCAAAAGCGCTAAATTATCGGTCTTCTTTTTTTCGTGTGAATAGAAGCCAGCTAGCAACGAGGGCTAAAAGTCCTGATACAGTAGCCAAAAGACTAGTAGATGTACCTGTCTTCGGCAGTTGAGGCGCCTTAGGAGCCTCTGCCTGTTCTGGTGAAGCTGTTGCCAAGCCTGACTCCTTAGAATGTGCCAGTGGTTCTTGCGCTTTCTGACCTCTTTCAGATTTTTCAGCTTCAGCGCTTGATTTTGATTGACCCAATTCTGTTTTTTCGACTTCAGCACTTGGTTTTGTCTGACCTAGCTCTGGTTTTTGTCCTTCAGTTGCTGGTTTATTTTCCCCTGCTGGCTGAGTAGTTTCTGGTCCCTGTGGTTGACTTGGTTTTGGAGTTTCGGCTGGATTATCTTGTCCTGGCAAATCACTCTTTTCAGCCTTGTAAATCACAGCATAGTGAGCAAGGTGAGACGCTGTGAAGACAATTGTATCACCGACACGCTCAAAGTCAAGAGGCTGGCCTGGCTGATTGTCTACGAAGGAAAGAACTTGCTCGACTTCCTTGCCAGCTTCTACAGGGATTTTAACCAGACTAGTGTGTTGAGTAGCAACGTCGTGCCCGTCTTTATCCACTCCTGTCACATCATAAATCTTACCAAGTCTGCCACCCAAGGCTTCTTTTTCGGCAGCATTTGGCTCAACAACTGCTACTTTCAAGCCCTTGATTGGAGTTGACTCCTTGTTTGAGAATTGAACTTCCACACCCGTCGATTCATCCATAAATACAGCTGGCTTATCTTCCTGAAGCTGGGCAATGAGGGCTTGCAGAGAGGCCTTGGCGGTTTCAAGTGAAGCTGGTGTCACTTCAGCTGAAGCCAACAAGTCTTTATTCTTGCTCAACAGGCTGAGGAGGGCATCGCCTGACGGATGGTTTGGTTTTTGTTCGAGCAAGGTCTGCGCTTCTTTGGTCAAAGTATCCAATTCAGCTGTCTTGTCCGCAAAATTCTTGCGTCCGTCCAGAGCCTTAAATGCCTGAGTCAGTTTTG
This sequence comes from Streptococcus cristatus ATCC 51100, assembly GCF_011612585.1. Classification (NCBI taxonomy): domain Bacteria; kingdom Bacillati; phylum Bacillota; class Bacilli; order Lactobacillales; family Streptococcaceae; genus Streptococcus; species Streptococcus cristatus. Next base: position 1,798,139 of record NZ_CP050133.1, read on the forward strand.
CTAGACTTTCATCGACTTGGTCTTGTGTGCTTGTATCGTGATCTTTTAGAATCTGCTCAGCAGATGCAATTTCCTTGAGCAAGGCTTCTTTGACTTCTGGAGTCGCAAAGCTGAAGTCAACCTTGTTTTGAACACTCGCTGTTTCTGCTAGCTTTTGCTTCAGATATTCATCGTTCAAGGCTGGTTTTGGTGATACAAAGACATCGTACGTTGTCGTCACACCACGATAGTTGACCGAAATGGTTTGACGGCCTTCTTTGTGACTATCATAGCCTGAAACTTGCACACCTGCTTCATCAAAAGTATGCTCTTCGGTCGTTTCATCATCAAAGACCAGACGGAAACGTCCTCCTGTAGTCTCAAGGCTTTCTCCCACGATATATTCTGTTTTAGGTTTTTCGATCACTTCTAGGCCTACAGGAGTCTTTTCGCCTGCTTCGCTATGACTAACGACAAAGACTGTCAGCACTTGATCCAGTTTTTGTCCCAGATAGGACAGTTGTAAATGCTGCTCTCCTAGCTTAGATGGATCGTAGCCCGTCACTTCCACCCCACTGTTTGAAAGTTGAACCAATTGATCTGGCTGGCCATCCTTAAAGCTGACACGAATTGTACCACCTTTCAGAGACAGAGCATCCCCTTGACGATAGACTTTTCTTTCTGGTGCTGTTTCAAGATCAACCTTCGAAATCTCCTTATCTTCTTTAGGTACTTCAATAGCCAATACATTACTAATATCCTTACCAGCTACTTGTGAGCGGTAATATAGGAGGCTAGGGAGTTTAGCAAAAGCAAGTGGTTTAAAGATGAGATTGCCGTCTTTGTCCGCCGTCATAGTGGCAATCGGTTTTGTCGCATCGCTGCTGTCATAGAGGGACACTGTCGTCTTAGCTGGTACATCTTTGAAGCCTACTTGGACATGTCCATTTCCAAGAACACGCGCAGCAGCATCTTTCATCGGCACGTTAGCTGTTTCCGTATCCAAGCTTTCATACATCTTCCAGTTGTAGATTCGGATTGCCCGCCATGGAGTTCCATTGTCGGCTGTAATGACATCCAAACGCCAGTCTTGTGCTCGAATTGGCTTATCTAGGACGATATCTGACACATGGTCTTTATTGCCACGAACGGCCTTGGCTAATTTCCATTCGCCTGCTTCATCCTTATAATACAGGTCAAAGTCGCGTGTATTCATCTTGCCGTCATCAACAGACTCTCCGCCTGCTCCAGCATGCTCCATAACCCAGCGAGTCACTGTCCGAGGCTGAGTCAAACGAATATCTACCGTACCACTGAGTTGGGCAGAAGACCACTTGTCTGACAGACTGGTAATGGTGCCATTCAGCATTCCTTCGACACCTTCGCTACCATCCGCATCAGAGAAGGTTGTACCAATCACTTTTGCACCCAACACCACATTTTCTGCCAAAGGTTTTGGCAAGCTTGTATCAGAAACCTGCATACCCCAGTCAAAGTCAACTGTCCCAGCATCTGAACGCAAACCATTCTTTCCTACTGCAACGACTTTCAACTCTTGCTTGCTGCCCTTGGCACTAGCTGAACGACTCACCTTAGCCAAATAAGCTGACGTACTAGAGGTTCCTGTCACTAGGCGCCATTGGTCGCCGTCTTTTTCGTAGATTTCGTAGTAATCCGCATCTGCACTGCCTTTAAACTGCAACAAGGCCTCTGCTTCCTGCGCATTTTGAAGACGCTTAGCCTTGACCACCACATCTTTTGGTGCAGCTGGCTTCTCTTGATTAGAATAGATGGACAATTGACCTAGGTTGAACTTATAGTCCTTGACATCCTTGTCATGGTCGAAGTACATTTTCACGCCATAAATAGTTTTACCAGCTAATGAAGATAAGTCAAAGGTCTCTGTCTTCCAGTCCTTGCTTGGACTGAGCTCTTTCCACTCGTACTCAGAATAGTCTGGCTTCGTCGCAAGAGCCACCCAAGTGCTTGTTCCTTGGCCACCCTTGTGGGTCAAGGTCAGCTTGGTCTTGTCACTAACTGGAATCTTGGTCGAATAGAGCATGACATTTTGGTTGCTATTTGCAGCCAAGTCGCCCTCAAAAGCCAGTGAATTTCCGCCGTTGTACGCTTCATCAAAGTCATAGCGTCCTTTGAGCGGCGCACTGCCTTCCGCATGCCGAATCCACCAGCGCCAAGTTGGCAAGAAACCAGACACAGAACGATAGTTCCACTCGCCATCTTTTGAGACTTTCCCGTCTACAAACCAACGTTTTCCGTGTCCTGTATTAAAGGAAGTATTAAAATCAGGCTTGGTGATAGCTGTCTTATCAACCACCAAATTGGACATCCCATACCAAGATTGATCTGCTGGTTTACCCTTGCTAGGATCGCCTTGGAAGCCTGTCCAGAAATAGTTTTCATGAGTATGGTAGCCCTCACCTGTCTTACCTAGACCAGTGATCGTATCAGGCGCATACAGACCTAGAGACAGGCGAAGTTTTCCATTTTCGTCCAAAATCGCGTCCCAGTCCACATTAGTCTTGTAAGAACCACCCTTTTGCAGCTCTATCCCCGCCAAAACATCGTAAGGATCGCGTTTGATCCATTTTGCCGTACTGATGGAATAGTCTGTCTCTGCCTTGCCCCAGTTAAAGTTGGCAAAGAAGGTGTCCACTGGATTTTCTCCATCTTTAGGCTGCATAAATTGATAATTATATTCGCCAAGGGCATTTTCATGGTAACGACCATATTCGTAGGTCATAGCATCATACCAAGAATATTTAACGGGGTAATTCAAAGAACGTGCGTACTCTTTGGTATAAAGCAAGAAGTCACGCATTTTGGGTCCGAGTGGCTCTACTTGGCTACCTGTCGTTTCTTGGTTGATAAAATAGCCATCATAGCCATAATATTTAGCCAATTCGACTAATTTACGAGCAATTGGGAAGGTCTTTGAACCTTCAGAATCTTCTTTCAAGGCTTCTGCGAAACGTTCTTGATCCTTAGCGCTTGACGACCAATTGAAGAAGAGAGTTCCGTAGATTGGTACACCATTTCTATGAGCCGCATCAATAACATCTGGCGTCGGCACTAAACCATCCCAGTACACCATGGAATGTAGATATTGCCAGTAATCGAAAGCATAGGCCTTGAATTCTTCGCCACCAATAGAAGCATGATCCTTGGCTTTAGAGTTCATATTGGACAAAGCCTGTACTTTAGCTTCTGGATTAGCTTGTTGGTTGATTTGTTGTCCCTGATAACGCTCAGCCAGAGGCACGCTAGCCCGGTTTATTTCATCATCTTCACGAGCTCCCGGCTTCCAGTCAAGCAATTCTTGCCAAGTATCAAACTTGATTTCTTTGGGTTTGAGCTTTTTATCTTCTTGACTTGGTAAGTCCTCTACGACTTTTGTCTCTTTGCTGGCAGGTGCTTCTTCCTTGACTTCTTTTTCCTTGCCAGCCGTCACTTCCTTGCTCTCAGCTAATGGAACTTCAGAGGCAAGAGCTGGCTTTTCAGTTTCTGTCGCTAGACCTTGGACAGCCTCGACTGGTGTTTCACTGACTTTCGTCTCTTCAGTTGCTGCTTCCGTCCGAGCTTCCTCCTTGGCAAGGACGCTAGCAGTAGCTTGTGATGCTGCTGGGCTATTTTCTTCTGCTAACGCATGACCAGCCCCAAACAGCGCTATCCCTACCAAAACAGAGCAAACGCCTAAACTCAACTTACGAATACTAAATCTTTGTTTCTTATCAAATTGCATTTTTACCTTAACTCCTTCTCTTCTTTTCTTTTTTCGTGCACTTGCTGCCTCTTCCCTGGTCGCTCCTTTCAAAAGGTAATCGCTTACATTTTTGCGTAAAAAAAGAAAGATTCACTTAAAATCATTCTACCTTGCGCGAGCTTGCCTTGTCAATTCATTCTATCTTGTCCTATAAATAGAGATTAAATCTCTAAAAATAGTACAAGAAAAGAGAGTGGGACAGAAATCGGTAATTCGTTAGAATTCGATTTCGTCGTCCCACCTCCGCACAGTTGAGTAGGGATGTAAAAGCTGATGAAATCAGCGTAGTAGAGCCCACTCAACCACTGCGTCTTGCTCGACATTCCAAAGACAATTGATAGGCTAGGACTTTTGCCCTAGCCTATCCTTCATTATTCCCCTTCAAAGACATCTTTCATCTTATCAAAGAAGCCTTTCTTCTTAGGGCTCACTGTGATGTCTCCAGCCGCCGCAAAATCCTTAAGAGCCGCCTTTTGACGGTCATTGAGGCCTGTCGGCGTTACGACATTGACAGTGACATATTGATCACCTACACTTCCATCGCGCAGATTTGGTGCTCCCTTACCACGCAGACGGAAACGTTTGCCAGTCTGGGTTCCCTCTGGAATTGTCAATTCAACATTTCCATGCACAGTTGGGATTTCCACACTGTCGCCCAGAGCTGCTTGCACAAAGTTGAGGTTGAGCTTGTAGTAAATGGTAGAACCGTCACGCTCAAATTTATCGCTTGGTTCAACGTTCACCACTACATACAAGTCTCCATAAGGACCGCCATTAAAGCCTGCCTCACCTTGACCTGCCAAGCGAACTCGTTGACCTGTTTCTACACCAGCTGGAATTTTTACATGAACGCTATGCGCTTGCTTTTCGTGTCCCGTTCCATGGCAGGTTTCGCATGGACTTTTGATTTCTTGTCCGCGACCATGACAGACGTCACAGGTTACTTGACGACGCATCATACCTAGCGGTGTCTGAGTATCGACGTTAATAACACCAGAGCCGTGACAGCGACCACAAGTTACTGGGCTAGTTCCTGGCTTAGCACCTGAACCATGACAAGTCCGACAGCTAGCTTCACGATTGTATTTAACTTCTTTTTCTGTACCGAAAATAGCCTCTTCAAAGCGGAGATTTACCCGATACTGGAGATCATCTCCTTGACGCGGAGCGTTTGGATTACGAGTCGCGCCACCGCCAAAGAAGCTAGAAAAGATATCTTCGAAACCACCAAAACCAGAACCGTCAAAGCCACCGAAGCCGCCTGCGCCACCGCCAAAGCCACCATTGGCACCTGCCGCGCCGTATTGGTCATAGGCAGCCCGCTTTTGCTCATCGCTCAGCGTTTCATAAGCCTCCTGGACTTCCTTATATTTATCTTCCGCCCCAGGCTCCTTATTGATATCTGGGTGATATTTTTTAGATAATTTCCGATAGGCTCTCTTAATCTCATCCTGAGAAGCATTCTTAGAGACACCTAAACGATCATAAAATTCAGTATTGTTCATTTAAGATACCAAGAGCGAACAGAAAGCGACCGAAATTTAGGAAACCAACAAGAAATTCTGATTTCTTAGGAGGTTTATCTAATTTCCAAGCTTTCCGCTCGGGTTCAATTACGAACACTCTTTGTTCCTTTCTGTTAATATTTCGGAACGAAACCTCGATTTAGGTCGGGTTCAGTTCCTTTCTAACTTAGTTTAAAGAAAAACCAAAAATTTACGTTCCAACTCTTTTCTTACCGAAAAACAGAGGCTGGGTTACAACCTCTGTGCAATGTTATCTTTAATCTATAACTAAAATTTGACCAGAATTAACATATGTCAATACCTACTCTTGACTTTCTCATAACTAGCAACTGCAATATTTACAATGTTTTCCTCTTCAACATCATTATCAAAATAAACTTGTTTATTAATAGGCACACCAGCCTTAACTACTTTTGAATTTGTCCTAACAGATAAAAAAGTATCTATTTCACATTTTAGGATAGTTATGTCTCCATTTTTTCTGTTACGAATCTCTAGAAACTTTCTTTTTTTACCTTTGTTAGTTACACATTGCAAGGAAATGTAATCTGACCCTGAAGTATCACTTTCTACTATAGAGGAATCTTTTTTCTTAAGCTCGCGAATCAACTTATTAACCTTCATTCAATCCTCCTCATTCTCTGAGCTATGACTAAAATAATCCACTGAGTTATCTTACTTCTCCGTAAACTCTCCATCTACGACGTCATCGCCTGCGTTTCCTGTTGCTTGTGCGCTTTCTGCTCCTGCTTGAGCTTGTTGAGCTGCTGCGGCTTGTTCGTAGAGTTTAACAGCAAGTCCTTGAGCTTTTTCGTTCAATGCTTCGAGTTTCGCTTTCATTTCGTCCAAGTTGTTGTCTTCTTGCGCTTTCTTAAGGTCATCAAGGGCAGCTTGTGCAGCATCACGTTCTGCATCGAAGCCTTTGCCTTCAGTTTCCTTGATTGTCTTTTCAGTCGCAAAGATTGCTTGGTCTACTTCGTTACGAAGGTCAACTTCTTCTTTACGTTTCTTATCTGCTTCAGCGTTTGCTTCTGCATCTTTCATCATGCGGTCGATTTCTTCATCAGTCAAGCCTGAGTTAGATTGGATGACAATTGTTTGTTCTTTTTGAGTTCCAAGGTCTTTAGCCTTAACAGATACGATACCGTTCTTGTCGATGTCAAATGTTACTTCGATTTGAGGAATTCCACGAGGTGCAGCTGGGATGTCTGTCAATTGGAAACGTCCAAGAGTCTTGTTATCCGCTGCCATTGGGCGTTCACCTTGAAGAACGTGGATATCAACGGCTGGTTGGTTGTCTGCTGCTGTTGAGAAGACTTGTGATTTAGATGTTGGAATTGTTGTGTTACGGTCGATCAGTTTTGTGAAGACACCACCCATTGTTTCGATACCAAGTGACAATGGCGTTACGTCAAGAAGAACAACGTCTTTCACGTCACCAGTGATGACACCACCTTGGATAGCCGCACCCATAGCAACCACTTCATCAGGGTTTACTGATTTGTTTGGTTCTTTACCAGTTTCAGCTTTCACAGCTTCTACAACGGCTGGGATACGAGTTGAACCACCAACAAGGATCACTTCGTCGATTTCTGACAAGCTCAAACCTGCATCTGAAAGGGCTTGACGAACTGGAACTTTTGTACGTTCTACAAGGTCACGAGTCAAATCGTCAAATTTCGCACGAGTCAAGGTCATTTCCAAGTGAAGAGGACCAGCTTCACCCGCAGTGATGAATGGCAAGCTGATTTGTGTTGAAGTTACACCTGAAAGGTCTTTCTTAGCCTTTTCAGCTGCATCCTTCAAACGTTGCATTGCCATCTTGTCAGTAGACAAGTCAATACCGTTTTCTTTCTTGAATTCTGCTACCAAGTGATCGATAATCTTTTGGTCAAAGTCGTCACCACCGAGTTTGTTGTCCCCTGCAGTTGCTAATACGTCGAAGACACCATCACCGAGTTCAAGGATAGATACGTCGAATGTACCACCACCAAGGTCGAATACCAAGATTTTTTCTTCTTTGTCAGTCTTGTCCAAACCGTAAGCAAGGGCTGCTGCAGTTGGTTCGTTAACGATACGTTCTACTTCAAGGCCAGCGATTTTACCAGCATCTTTAGTTGCTTGACGTTGAGCATCGTTGAAGTAAGCTGGAACTGTGATAACTGCTTTAGTAACTTTTTCACCAAGGTACTCTTCAGCATAACCTTTCAAGTATTGAAGGATCATAGCTGAGATTTCTTGTGGAGTGTATTCTTTACCGTTCGCAGAAACTTTTTCAGAAGTTCCCATTTTGGATTTGATAGAGATCACTGTATCTGGGTTTGTCACTGCTTGGCGTTTTGCAGCATCACCAACGATGATTTCACCATTTTTGAATGACACTACAGATGGAGTTGTGCGGTTTCCTTCTGGGTTTGCGATGATTTTGCTTTCAGTTCCTTCAAGAACTGCAACTGCTGAGTTTGTTGTACCTAAGTCAATACCGATAATTTTAGACATGTGTTTTTCTCCTTAAGTTTTTTCTTCTATTTTTTGATATTTTCCTTAAGTGGTGGGGACGTGAGCAACTCCCTACGGGATTTCATCACTTATTTTTGAGCCTAAGGTCTCAAAAATCCCCTGTTTCAGTAGCACAAGCTACTGAAATTCTCACCACGGCGGAAAATATCGGTTTTGCAAGCCTCTGGCTTGCCTCTTATCTTCATTCATAGTTTATTGTCATTTCGGACAAGGTTTACGCAGTAGCTGATTGGCAGTTCACTTCGCAAACGCTCGTGACCAGCCTAATCACCCTTTCGGGGGTGCGTCAACGAAATCACAGATTTCTGACTTACCGCCTAGTTATATACTACCACCATAGCTGGTCTTAGGATGCGGTCATGGAGTTTGTAGCCTTTTTGGAAGACTTGGGCGATGGTGTCTGCTGGGTGTTCATCGTCTGCTGGGAGAGTTTGGATGGCCATGTGATAGTTATGGTCAAATACTCCGTCCGCTGCGATTTCTTCAATTCCTTCTTCTTTAAGAGCATGAATCAAGCTTTCTTGTACCATTTCCAAGCCTTTTTTGACGTCGTCTGTCAATCCTTCAACGGCAAGGGCACGCTCTAGGTTGTCCAAAGAAGGGAGAATCGCTTTTGCCAAATCTTGGCTACGATAGCGTTGCAAGAGTTGGCGTTCTTCATTGGCACGACGTTGGATGTTTTGCATTTCTGCATGAGCGCGAAGGTATTTATTTTCAAAGTCTTCTGCACGCTCATTTGCTAGTTCTAGTTCTGATTTTTCAGGAGTAGTTTCATCCGCTTCTTCAACGGTTTCGACAGCTTCTTCAACGGTTTCGACAGCTTCTTCAGTAGCTTCTACCACTTCCTCTTCTTTTACTTCTTCGTTTTTTATTTCCTCAGACATTTTTCGCCTCCTTTTTAGGAATTTATGTAATTTCATGTTCAACTCACCTCATAATGATTACTACTCAAATATCGGTAGAAATCTGTGAGTTTCATCGTCAAGACTCGATTGACAACATTGAGCTGACTGACCACCTTTTGGTAATCCAGATTGACTGGACCGACCACTGCCAGCATACCAAAACCTCGATAGGGAATTAAAAATTTGCTGGAAATCAAGGTTAGATTGGCCAGACAGTCCTCTTGACTATCCGCAACACGGACATTTTGCATCTGATCCTCAGCTAGACTATCACGGATTTCAAAAGCTACCTTCTGACGATCATCAAAGAACTGATAAGCCTCAAGATCCGCAAAACGTAGCAACTGAACCTTACCAGCTACAGCTACTTTTTCCGAAAACATCTGAGCAAAAATATGCTCAAAGAGATCGAGAACATTGTCCGTCGTCGTAAAGTAACGCTGGATAATCTGCGGAATCTCCGTCCGAATCTTGTAGTGGATATCTAAGACCGTCTGTCCCAGAAAGCGCTCCTGAATCATATCCCTTAAGCGCAGTAGGTCATCCTGGAGAAAATTCCTAGGAATCATGAACTGACTGGTCAGAGTATTGGACTCATCCAGAGTAAAGACAGCTAAGGCTGCATGCTGGCTAATAACAACGATATCAAAAGCTGTCAGCCGTTGCCGACTAGGCTCGACGTCAAGAGCTACAACTGTGCAATCACTCAACTCTGCCAAGACGTCCGCTGCCCGCTGCAGGATATCCTCCAGCTTGAAGAACTCTTGGTCGAAAGCTTTGACAACTTCGTAGAGCTCATTTTCCGCTAGCTGATCAAAGGTCAAGGAATGACGGACAAAATACTGGAAACCAGCGACACTGGGCTTGCGACCACTCGATGTATGAGCCTTTTCTAGTAACCCTTCCTTTTCCAAGGCTGCCATGTCATTACGGATGGTAGCACTCGAAGACTGGATAGACTCTTGCAAGGCTTTAGAACCGACAGGCTCATGCGTCTTGGTAAAGATATCAATAATTAGATTTAAAATCTCATTTTGGCGTTCTGTTACCAAGGACCTCACCTCTCTTTAGAAAATTTCCAGCCACTGGCGAGATTTTATTTTTTATATTTAGCACTCTAATGCATCGAGTGCTAAATTATGATTCTATTATACACTCTTAAAAATGAATGTCAAGACAAAAACTCAAAAAATTAGCACTCTTTTTGCAAGAGTGCTAAAAATCAGTCTCAAGTCCTAGAAAACTTTATTGGACAGGATTCACTTTACAATTCTTTTGATGAGCTTTAAGCTTTTTCATAGCCCAATCATAGTGGCTGGATGTAGAGCTGACAAAATAAGAACCCAAGGTCGTTCCGCCTGTCCATTTATAAACTCCCTTGGAAAACAATTCTTCATTGGTCAAGGTTGCGGCTAGGTCCAGGACATCTCTATGCGAACTAGCCAGCAAAGAACTTGCCTCCTCAAGAGAGGTCTGCTGGTGCTTTTCCCAAAATGCGACATTCATCTCACCATAAGTTCTCCAATTGTAGGGAGCAGGCAGGAAGGACTTCTCTTCTCCCCTTTGATTGGCCTGCACCCAGTCGAGTAGCAGCTGGTGCCATTCATAAAGATGGATTAAGACATCCCTCAGATTCCGATCGCGCTTCCAGTGAGCTTCTTTCTTTTTCTCATCCTTTGAAAAATCAAAGGGCCTCGCCAACTCTTCTGCTGTCATGTTCGAAATGAGCAGATTGAGTTTTTCAAAATTTTCTGTAGCTGCAGCCAGCAAATCTTTTTTTGTTGTAGGTCTTGGCATGACAAATTCCTCCTATCTGACGGAATACCTTAAGATGGTTTTAAACTTTTCTTCTGGTGTCCTATTTTTGTTGCTCAAGTAAATCTCTCTGTGAACGTGGTCGCATCTCTCCAGTCCCAAGCTGTTTGCCAGCTCAGCCATTTTCTCAAAAGAGGCCGGCTCACTGTCATAACTTCCTATGTGTAAGACCTGAATGGCCCGCTCCTCTGGCAAGCTCTGCAAACAAATGTCGTCATAGAGGGGATTAGGCTTTTTCTTGCGGACATTCTCAAGCGCTGCCGCAAATATATCCTGATCGATGACATTGGGCTGCTGAATCATGAGCTGATAGCGAAGTTGACTTTTATCGAAGCCTTCCCCAGCAGCTTTTTCCCAGATTCCTTCCAAAGGATAAACCGTGAAATCAGTCACCTTGTCCTCCGCCTCGTTTTTCATCACGGATTTAAAGAGCATTTTTACGGAATAGGCCAGCGAATAAAGGGCAGATACCCGCTCGGAGAAATCCGCTTCATTGGGATCGCCCGCTCCTTCGATCACAATGAACTGTTGACTTGGCACCTCTACCAGCTCTGGCTTTTTCTTGGCTCCATAAAGGCCTTTCTCGCTTTTTCTCCATTCATATTTCATCTTGCTCCCCCCTTCTCTCTTCTTATCTATTAGTATACAAGAAGATACCTGACACCCTATGTCAAGTTTTATATTTTTCTATCAACCTAGAAAGTATTTCTTTCATTTTCACTCGGATTTCGGGCGGATCTAAGACCTCCACAGAGTCTCCAAAGGACAGGATGTAACTGTACAAACGGTGATCGTTGGGAATCTCGATTTCTGTATATAAATTTCCTTCCGCATCTGTCCGAATGTCTCCGCTTAGTTCATCATAAACCCTGAAGGCCACTTTGCGATCAAACTTGACTGTCAACTTAATGGTATTTTCATAGGTCAGTTCCTTTTCCAAGACGACATCTTCAAAGCTGTCCTCAAACTTTTCATCCAGCCGCTCCAGATTTTTCATCCTAGATAGTTTAAAATACCTGAATTCCTGTCGCAAGAGGCAGAAAGCATAGAGGTACCAACTCTGATTTTTAAACAACAAGCGTACAGGCTTGACACGACGGCTTGTCTCCCGCTCATCACTAGCAAAGTAAGAAAAAGAAACAAGGTGCTTGCCTAGAATTGCAGTTTTTAGTTGATGAAAGGTAGCTTCATATGCTTTATCGTTTTGCCAGTGATTAAAATCGATTTCGATCCAGTTGGGATTTTTAATTTGAAAAAGCGCTGAAAGCTTTGTAAGTAGGTCACTTTGGTAAAGCTGACTGGTGCTGCCCAGACCTTGCAGGGCCGCCATGATCTGCTCTTTCTCCTCCGCTGTCAGCAGGGACTTCCGCAAGACAAAATCCTCTGCGATTTCTATGCCGCCACCTTTTCCTTGCATGGTATAAATCGGAATCCCAGCGCTGCTAAGAGAGTCCACGTCTCGATAAATAGTCCGAACCGAAACTTCAAATTTCTCTGCTAGCTCCGTTGCAGTCACTTTCCCTCTCTCCAAAATGTAGTACAATATCCGAAATAGTCGATTATTCTGCATGCTTGCTCCTTCTCCTCTTCCTATTATACAATACTTGCCACAGCATGTCATATTTAAGCGGGTTAAACCTCGGATAAGCTGTAATGAAAAAGAGAGTGGGACAGAAATCGGTAATTCGTTAGAATTCGATTTCGTCGTCCCACCTCCGCACAGTTGAGTAGGGCTGTAAAAGCTGATGAAATCAGCGTAGTAGAGCCCACTCAACCACTGCGTCTTGCTCGACATTCCAAAGACAATTGAAAGGCTAGGACTTTTGTCCCAGCCTCTTTTAGTGATTAAAAACCTTATTTCCGATAGATGTTATTTGCCTTTGTTTCCCCGACTACTACTAAGCTTTACCATTATTTCCTGCGACAGGAGCAAATGTTGGCAAAGCCACCCCCTCTTTTAGCAAGGCTTCATGGTAGAGCTTGTAGAAAATATGGTACAGGCTCGCCTGCATACCGCTTGCAACGATTAAACTAATCCGAAAGTAAAACTGCCCGCTCGCAGTCATTTGCGGTCCCAAAATATCAGGTTCCTTCAAAACTTCTGGATGTTCAGGCACAGCTTCCTGATTGACAGCAGCAATAATCCGATAAATCTCATCCAAATCCGTCTCAGCATAGATAGGAATATCAATCAGAACTCGCATATCGCCACGAGAAAGATTGCTGACAACGGTGATATTTCGATTGGGCACAAAGTGAAGAGTTCCGTCCGCATCGCGTACCTGCGTAGTCCGAATCCCAACACTGACAACCGTTCCTGCGATATTGATAGCACCATTGGTCAAGCGAACATTGTCCCCTACATCCAATTGACGCTCTAAGAGAATAAAGAAACCATTGACTAGGTCGGACAGAAAGCCCTGCGCTCCCATCCCAATTGCCACACCAGCAATCCCTGCCCCAGCTAAAAGACTTGAGACCGGCAAGCCCAAAATGGATAAAACCCAATAGAACAAGAGAAAATAAAGTACATAATTGAGTAAATTCTCAATTAAGCGCATAATGGTCTTTTGCCGAGCGACATCCTGCCGAGATAATTTCAAAGACGGCGCAATCAGTCTAGTCACAAAAAGATGGAGAATTTTCTTAGCCACCCAAAATAGTACACACAAAAAGACCAAGGAGACGAATTTTGAAAACACGTCATCCAAAATAGCTGACCAGTTGAATTGCTGGAAATAGCGCGTGAAAACATTCCCATTAGCTGTCATTCTTTCCTCCCATGAGATACAAAAATCTTATTCATTATACCACAAAGGGCGACAGATAGGCATCAAAGCAGCCTTATTCTGCATAGCGAATACTAAAAAACATTGATTTTATACGACCTCTAGCGTATAATGGAAAGCAGTTTATTTTAGAAAGGGAGCTCCTATGTTTCATCGAATTCTTTCTGCTTGGAATCGCGCCAATCTTATCAAACGGATTTCTATTGGGATTGTCACAGGCGCCCTGCTGGCTCTTATTTTCCCACAAGCCAGCGCCATTAGCCTCCTCGGCCAAATCTTTGTCGGTGGCCTAAAAGCTATCGCACCGCTGCTCGTTTTCACTCTCGTTGCCAATGCCCTCTCTCAGCACCAAAAAGGGGGCAGAAGAGCAATATAAAAACCGTCATTATCCTCTATCTAATCGGGACTTTTGCGGCTGCCCTTGTCGCTGTCCTTGCCAATTATATTTTCCCTGTGACCATCGAGCTGACCGCAGCTAGCTCGGAAGTTAGTCCCCCAGAAGTCATCGGCCAAGTTCTGAGCAATCTCCTCCTCAACCTTGTCGATAATCCGATCAACGCTTTGACCAAGGCCAATTATATCGGCATTCTGTCTTGGGCAGTTGTCTTTGGAGTGGCCATGCGAGAAGCAAGTCAGCAAAGTAAAGAACTTTTGAAAACACTGGCAGATATTACTTCGAAGATTGTCGAATGGATTATCAATCTGGCTCCCTTTGGTATTTTAGGGCTGGTGTACACGACCATTTCTGGCAAAGGATTTGAAGCACTCAAAAGCTACGGCATGCTCCTTCTCCTATTACTGGGTTCCATGGCCCTTGTTGCGCTGGTCGTTAACCCCTTGATTGTCTTCATTATGCTTCGGAAGAATCCTTATCCACTGGTTTGGCGCTGCTTAAAAGTCAGTGGTGTCACTGCCTTTTTCACTCGCAGTTCGGCTGCCAATATCCCTGTTAATATGAAACTGTGTCGAGATTTAGGCCTCAATCCTGAAACCTACTCGGTCTCTATCCCACTCGGTTCTACTATCAACATGGCAGGAGCAGCGGTGACAATCAACACGCTGACCCTCGCAGCGGCCAATACACTAGGCATCCAAGTGGACTTTGGAACAGCACTGGTGCTTAGCGTCGTTGCAGCCATTTCCGCCTGCGGGGCTTCTGGAGTGGCTGGAGGATCACTTCTCCTGATCCCTGTGGCTTGTAGCCTCTTTGGCATCCCAAATGATCTGGCTATGCAAGTCGTCAGCGTTGGCTTTGTCATCGGCGTCATCCAAGACTCTTGCGAAACCGCCCTCAACTCATCCACAGACGTGCTTTTTACAGCTGTTGCTGAAATGAGCACCTGGCCCAAAGAAAAACGTTATTAAACAAAGCGCTGAGGCTGGGACAAAAGTCCTAGCCTCTCAATTGTCTTTGGATTGTCGAGCAAGACGCAGTGGTTGGGGGGCTCTACTACGCTGATTTCATCGGCTTTTACAGCCCTACTCAACTGTGCGGAGGTGGGACGACGAAATCGAATTCTAACGAATTACCGATTTCTGTCCCACTCTCAGTTTTTTTATTTTGTCCTACGAGATACTTTCCTCACTCTTTCCTTAAAGAAGATTTAACTTTTTCTTAAAGATAACTGATATCAGCTAGCTTTAAGCCGCAATCTGTATACTTTCTACACATCATCTAAGAAAGAGGTATGGATATGGACTATCTAGTGATTCCGGCTTACGAGCCCGATTATAATTTGATTAAACTGATTCAAAAAATTCAGAGCAAGAGTGATTTTCATATCATTGTTATCGATGACGGTAGCTCAGCCAAGCGCCAGACAGTCTTTGACAAGGCTGAACAATATGCGACTGTCCTCCATCACAAGAACAATCAAGGCAAGGGGCAAGCGCTGAAAACTGCCTTCACCTACATCCAGTCTCTGGGTCAATACGGAACGGTCATCACAGCAGATGCGGATGGCCAGCACAAGGTCTGGGATATTTTCCGTGTGGCGACCAAGGCTGCTAAAAATCCCAATCAGCTGATTCTGGGAGCACGCGCCTTTACTGGCAAGGTGCCTCTGCGTAGCCGCTTCGGCAACAGTCTGACTCGGGCTCTCTTCAAAGCCCAGACTGGCGTAGCTGTCTCCGATACGCAGACAGGCTTACGAGCCTTTACGACCAACATGATCCCCTTTATGCTGAAGGTAGAAGGTCAGCGCTATGAGTACGAAATGAACATGCTCCTAAAAGCCAGTAAGGAATATCCCATTTTGGAAGTGCCCATTGAGACGGTCTATATCAATGATAATCAAGGCTCGCACTTCCGACCTGTTAGAGATGGGCTCATGATTTATAAAAATATTTTTAAATTTGCCCTGACTTCTCTCAGCAGTTTCATCGTGGACTACATGGTCTACGCACTAGCTCTCTTATTTTTGGCTGCTGCCCCAATCAGCCTGAGAATTCTTTTAGCCAACGGGATTGCCCGCGTGACAAGCTCGGTCTTCAACTATTCGACCAATAAAAAACTGGTCTTTAAGAACGACGACAGTATACTCAAGACAGGAACTGGCTATTTCAGCCTAGCTCTGGTGCTCTTTATCCTAGACACACTGCTGATTCGTCTCTTCTATGCTGTCTTTGGTCTCAACCTTCTGATTGTCAAGATCATCGTCGGCATCTTACTCTTCACCGTCTCCTGGATGGTCCAAAAGAAATTTATTTTTAAGGAAAGGACACACACTGCGTTATGAAATTTTTAAAGAAAGGCTATGCCTACGCCTCCATTTTCGGCCTGCTTCTGACAGCTTCCTTCAGCTACTCCATGCTGAAAACCTTCGTCATTGCTGAAACTATTTCCACAGTCTCCAATACCGCTTCGACGTCCAATGCCGAGGCTGCCAGCAAGGCTGCAGAAACAGCCACAGTGACAGATACCAGCTATTCAGACGGTAACATCTCGGTCACGCTGACTGAAAAGACCGTCAACAATACCCAAGTCTACATCGCTGATGTGACCGTCAGCTCCGCTGAATATTTGAAAACAGCCCTTGCCAACAACACCTACGGAACCAATGTCACCGCCAAGACTTCAGAAACGGCCGCTAATAACAAGGCTATTCTAGCGGTTAACGGCGACTACTACGGTGCCAATTCTACCGGCTATGTTATCCGCAACGGTGTCGTCTACCGTGATACCGTCCGAGAGGACGCCAGCAATGGGGATTTGGCCATTTACAAAGACGGCTCCTTTAAAATCATTTACGAAAATGAAATCTCTGCCGACCAGCTAGTCGAAGACGGTGTGGTCAATCTCCTAGCCTTCGGACCAGCCCTCGTAGAAAATGGCGAAATTGTCGTGAATACCAAGTCCGAAGTTGGCCAGTCTATGGCTTCCAATCCACGGACATCTATCGGCATCATTGACGAAAACCACTATATCATCACCGTTTCAGACGGACGCACTTCAGAAAGTCAGGGACTTTCCCTCTATGAAATGGCTGAAGTCATGAAATCTTATGGCGTCAAGACTGCCTACAATCTTGACGGTGGCGGCTCGTCCACTATGTACTTCAACGGTCAGGTCATTAACAAGCCTACCACCAACGGAAATATTTCAGAAAGGGCGGTGAGCGACATTGTCTACATCGGTTACTAATCCCAGCAAAAAACGTTTCAAAAAAACAGCTGTTTCCTACATCCTGCTAACAATTTTCTTCTTTGCTTTCAGCAGAATCTATGAATCCTTCAGCTTCGGGGAAACATCTGTCCACATGCACTATCTCTTTGCTCTTCCTCTCGTTGGGGGCAGCCTCCTCCTGCTTTTTATGAAGACCATTCCTAACCTCTCTCGGCTCAGCCTTAACCTCTGGAACTCAGCTGTAGCCACCATGACAGCCGGCATGCTCTTTCGTGGAATTGTCAACCTATCTGGGCGCTCCACGACACTGGACATACCCTACTGGTACGTAGGAGCAGGCTTTGTAGCTCTGGCACTATTCTCCATGGTCGTTACGCGCAGTGTGTGGGTAAATAAAGAGACCAGCTCAACATCCTAATCTCATAAAAAAACAGAAAGGTCGTGGTGTTTAAGCCACGACCTTTTCTTGAACACAAATCTGCTTTTTTTTTATAATCAACAATAGAACTTCTAAGAAAATCTTTGCCATTAAGTGGAAATGGGACTGACTTGTAAAATTAGACGATTCTACCCTGATCAACAACCAACTTGCCTGCCTTATAAACCTGATGGGTCAGGTTGGTAGCAAAGAAATAAAGTGGATAGTCAATATTCTTAGCGTCTAGGATGGTAATGTCAGCCTGCTTGCCAGTATCAAAGCTGCCAATCTTATCTTGACGGTTAACTGAGTAGGCCGCATTGATGGTTACAGCATTAAGAACTTCCACTGGTGTCAGGCGCATCATAAAGCAGCCCAGCTGCATGACGAACTGCAGGTTAGCTGTCGGACAAGAGCCCGGATTACTGTCGGTGGTCAGGGTAATGGCCATACCAGCTTCCAGCATCTTGCGGGCTGGTGCATAGGTATCTTCCATCAGACTGAAGGTAGTCGCTGGCAGGAGATTGCCGATAACTTTGGCTTCTGCCATCTTACGAATGCCCTCATCAGTCGCTACCATCAAGTGCTCTGCACTCGTTGCTCCTAGCTCAGCTGCTACATCTACCCCGCCGATAGATTCAATTTCATCAGCATGGATACGAAGCTTGAAGCCCATTTCCTCAGCCTTAGAAAGCAGGTACCGTGATTCGTCAGCTGTAAAGACGCCTTTTTCACAGAAAATATCACAGAACTCAGCTAGATTTTCTGTTTTTACCCGAGGCAGCATTTCCTCAACGATGAGCTCCAGATATTCCTGAGAGCGTCCTTTGTATTCTGGTGGAACGGCGTGGGCAGCCATAAAGGTCGAAACTAAATCAATATCATGGTCACGGTCCAGAGCCCCAACAACATCCAGCTGGCGCTTCTCTGTTTCCCAGTCCAGACCGTAGCCACTCTTGGCCTCAACAGTCGTCACCCCATGAAGCAGCATATAGTCCAGCAGTCTCTTGGACTTATCGTAGAGAGTATCAAAAGAAGCTTCTCGCGTCGCCCGGACTGTACTGAGAATACCACCGCCTTGGGCTAGAATTTCCAGATAGGGGACACCGGCTAATTTCTTAGCAAATTCATGCTCTCGGCTACCGCCATAGACCAAGTGAGTGTGACAGTCGATTAAGCCGGGCGTCGCAATCTTACCCTCATAAGACTGAATCTTAGTATCTGGTCCAACTAGACTGGCATTCGGCTCTCCACTGCCAACTGCTAGGATTTTACCGTCTTTGACTGCAATGTAGCCGTCCTCCAAGACCTGAGCTTCCTTCATCTCCTCACCAAAAAGGGGATGTCCGAGATCCTTGGGACAGAAGACTTGATTAAAGTGAGTTAATAGTAAATCAGCAGTCATGCTTGTTCCTCCATTCATTTTCCAACTTATTCGCTTTCCATCATAATACACTATCGTCAAATTATAGTCAAAAACCAATATATATTAGATATATTGATATTTTTTATCTCTGGGAATATTTTCTTGACTTTGTACTGACGGCGCTGTTATAAAATAAGGTCAAATCTTAAGTTATTTTACAAGGAGGAAATAAACATGTCATTCTACAGCGAACAAGATATTGCAGCAGCAATGACCGTCAAATTAGACGATGTATTACCTGAAAAAACGGTTTTCCAAGAAGGCATCCGTCGAGCACCCGATCGGGGCTTCCGTTTGACTCAAGCTCAAACCGAAATTGCTCTTAAAAATGCCCTTCGCTATATTCCAAAGAGATTCCATGAGGAAGTGATTCCAGAATTTCTGGAAGAGCTGAAAACTCGCGGACGGATTTATGGTTACCGCTGGCGTCCAAAAGAACGCATCTACGGCAAACCAATTGACGAGTACAAAGGGAACTGTACCGCAGCTAAGGCTATGCAGGTCATGATTGACAACAACCTGAGCTTTGAAATCGCCCTTTATCCTTATGAATTGGTTACTTATGGGGAAACTGGATCTGTCTGCGCTAACTGGATGCAGTACAACCTGATCAAGAAATACTTGGAAGTCATGACCGACCATCAAACCCTGGTCGTAGAATCTGGCCACCCGCTCGGACTCTTCAAGTCCAAACCAGAAGCACCTCGTGTTATCATCACTAACGGCCTCTTGGTCGGTGAATATGACAATATGAAGGACTGGGAAATTGCAGAAGAAATGGGCGTGACCAACTATGGTCAAATGACAGCTGGCGGCTGGATGTACATCGGTCCTCAAGGTATCGTCCATGGCACTTTCAACACCCTCCTCAATGCTGGACGTTTGAAACTGGGTGTGGCTGACGACGGCGACCTGACTGGCAAACTCTTCATTTCTTCTGGTCTGGGTGGCATGAGTGGAGCTCAAGGGAAAGCAGCTGAAATTGCTAAAGCAGTAGCAATCATAGCTGAAGTAGACCAATCTCGGATTGAAACCCGCCACTCCCAAGGCTGGATTAGCCAATTGGCTGAAAGTCCAAAAGAAGCAATCGACTTGGCTCAAAAAGCTCTGGAAGCTGGCGAATCAACTTCTATTGCCTATCACGGTAACATCGTAGACCTCTTGGAATACGTCAACGAACATAACATCCATGTGGATTTGTTATCTGACCAAACTTCTTGCCACAATGTTTACGACGGCGGCTACTGTCCGGCTGGTATCAGCTTTGAAGAACGGACTCGCCTCCTGGCTGAAGACAAGGAAAGCTTTGCTAAGCTTGTTGACCAAACCTTGGAACGTCACTTCAAGGCAATCAAGACCCTGACTAGCAACGGTACCTACTTCTTTGACTACGGTAATGCCTTTATGAAGGCAGTCTATGACTCTGGCATCAAGGAAATTTCTAAGAATGGCTTTGACGATAAAGACGGCTTCATTTGGCCATCTTATGTAGAAGATATCATGGGCCCAATGCTCTTTGACTATGGTTATGGTCCTTTCCGTTGGGTATGTCTGAGCGGTAAACACGAAGACCTAGTCGCTACCGACCATGCAGCTATGGAAGTGATCGACCCTAACCGCCGCTATCAAGACCGCGACAACTACAACTGGATTCGCGATGCAGAAAAGAACCAGCTAGTTGTTGGAACTCAGGCTCGGATTCTCTACCAAGACTGTATGGGTCGTGTCAATATCGCCCTCAAGTTCAATGAATTAGTCCGCGAAGGCAAGATTGGTCCTGTCATGATCGGTCGCGACCACCACGACGTATCTGGTACTGACTCTCCATTCCGTGAAACTTCTAATATCAAGGACGGTTCTAATGTTACCTGCGACATGGCTGTGCAATGTTACGCTGGTAACGCAGCTCGCGGTATGAGCCTGGTAGCTCTCCACAACGGTGGCGGAACTGGTATCGGTAAAGCAATCAACGGTGGCTTTGGCTTGGTATTAGACGGTAGTGAACGTATTGATGAAATCATCAAATCTGCTATCGCTTGGGATACAATCGGCGGAGTTGCACGTCGTAACTGGGCTCGCAATGAGCATGCTATTGAGACAGCTATCGAGTACAACCGTCTCCACCAAGGAACAGACCACATTACCATTCCATACTTAACTGACGAAGATTTGGTCAAAGAATCTGTTAAGAAGTTGTTCGAATAAGAAAAACTTGTCCCCCAACTTCCGACCTGAGCTAGGCCTCACACCTAGCTCAGCTGGAAGTTCCACTTTATTCACTTTTTAATTTTAATAACATATAACACGAGGTAATATCTTATGGCAAAAATTGTTGAATGTATTCCTAACTTTTCTGAAGGCCGCAACCAAGCGGTCATTGACGGTCTAGTGGAAGTAGCTAAGAGCGTGCCAGGCGTAACACTTTTGGACCACTCTTCTGATGCCAGCCACAATCGCAGCGTCTTTACCTTGGTCGGTGATGACCAAAACATTCAGGAAGTTGCCTTCCGTTTGGTTAAATACGCTTCTGAAAATATTGACTTGACCAAGCACCAGGGTGAACACCCTCGTATGGGCGCAACTGATGTCCTGCCTTTTGTACCGATCAAGGACATCACAAGTGAGGAATGCGTAGAAATTGCGAAGACCGTATCTGAGCGGATCAATCGTGAGCTCGGTATTCCTATCTTCCTCTATGAAGATGCAGCGACTCGTCCTGAGCGTAAGAACTTGGCTAAGGTTCGTAAAGGACAGTTTGAAGGCATGCCTGAAAAACTCTTGGAACCAGACTGGGCGCCTGACTACGGTGAAAGAAAGATTCACCCAACTGCTGGTGTTACTGCTGTCGGTGCTAGAATGCCGCTCATCGCCTACAATATCAACTTGGATACAGACAATCTGGAAATTGCCAACAATATTGCCAAAATCATCCGTGGATCAAGCGGTGGTTACAAGTACTGTAAAGCGATTGGCGTTATGCTGGAAGACCGCAACATTGCTCAGGTTTCTATCAACATGGTCAATCTGGAAAAATTCCCACTCTATCGTGTCTTTGAAACTGTTCGCTTTGAAGCCAAGCGCTACGGAGTTGGAATCCTCGGCTCCGAGGTCATCGGTTTGGCACCAGCCAAGGCTTTGATTGACGCAGCAGAATACTATCTGCAAATCGAAGACTTTGACTATGGCAAGCAAGTTCTGGAAAACCATTTGCTGGGCTAGGAGGACAGAAACCTATGAAATTAGTAGATTTAAGCTTGACAGAATTTGCCCAAGTCCTAGGCTCAGATGCTCCTGCACCAGGAGGCGGCTCTGCCGCTGCTCTTTCAGCAGCCAACGGTATTTCCCTGACTAAGATGGTTTGCGAATTAACCCTTGGCAAGAAAAAATACGCAGAATTTGAAGCAGAAATTGCTCAAGTGCACGCAGAAAGTGCACGCCTGCAAGAAAGCCTACTCGCAGCTATTGACAAGGACACTGAAGCATTCAATCTAGTCTCCGCCGTCTTTGATATGCCTAAGGAAACGGAGGAAGACAAGGCTGCCCGTCGGGAAGCTATGCAGCAAGCCCTCAAGGAAGCGACCAAGTCACCTTATGGCATGATGGAAGACATCTTGGCTGCCCTACAAACAACTCAAAAGGCTGTCGGCAAGTCCAATACCAATGCTGCCAGCGACCTGGGAGTCGCAGCTCTCAACCTTAAGGCTGGTTTGCAAGGGGCTTGGCTCAATGTCCTCATCAACCTGTCAGGTGTCAAGGATGAAGCTTTTGTCGCAGACTACCGCAGCAAGGGTGAAGAGCTCCTACAAAAAGGCTGCGCTCTAGCCGATGAAATTTATCAAGAAATTTTGAAAGTTGTCTAATAGATAAACGGAAGAGAAGTTCACTCTTTCCTGTGAATGGACTTCCTCTTCTCAAGAGGTGACAATATGGTTTTATCAGATATTGAAATTGCCAATTCGGTTCAAATGAAGCCCATCAAAGAGGTGGCAGAAAAACTAGGAATTGCTGAAAACGCCTTGTCTCTTTATGGAAATTACAAGGCAAAAATCAGTGCCGGCCAACTAGAGGCCTTAAAAGACAAGCCAGACGGTAAACTGATTCTCGTGACAGCTATTTCTCCGACACCAGCCGGAGAAGGCAAGACAACGACTTCTGTCGGATTGGTCGATGCTCTAGCTGCTATCGGTAAAAAAGCCGTTATCGCTCTGCGGGAACCTTCACTCGGACCTGTCTTTGGTATCAAGGGCGGAGCTGCTGGTGGTGGACGCGCTCAAGTTGTGCCCATGGAGGACATCAACCTCCACTTCACTGGTGACTTTCATGCCATCGGTGTTGCCAACAACCTGCTGGCGGCCCTCATTGACAACCACATCCACCATGGCAATGCCTTAGGCATCGACTCTCGCCGCATCACTTGGAAGCGGGCAGTTGATATGAATGACCGGCAGTTGCGCCACATTGTGGATGGCTTGCAGGGTAAGGTCAACGGTGTTCCGCGTGAAGATGGTTTTGACATTACAGTTGCTTCTGAGGTTATGGCTATTCTCTGTCTGTCAGAAAATATCACCGATCTCAAGAACCGTTTGGAAAAAATCATCATTGGCTACAGCTTTGAAGGTAAGCCAATAACTGCTAAGGATCTGAAAGCTGGTGGCGCTATGGCTGCTGTCCTCAAAGACGCCATCCATCCAAACTTGGTTCAAACTCTGGAACACACACCAGCCTTGATTCACGGTGGACCTTTTGCTAACATTGCTCATGGCTGTAACAGTGTCCTAGCTACCAAACTAGCTCTCAAATATGGCGACTATGCAGTCACCGAAGCTGGTTTCGGTGCTGACCTGGGTGCTGAAAAATTCATTGATATCAAGTGTCGTACATCTGGCCTTCGTCCATCGGCTGTAGTTCTGGTTGCTACTATCCGCGCTCTCAAGATGCACGGTGGTGTGGCTAAGAGTGATTTGGCTGAAGAAAATGTCCAAGCCGTTGTAGATGGGCTGCCAAACTTAGAAAAACATCTGGAAAACATTCAAGATGTTTATGGATTGCCAGCAGTCGTTGCCATCAATAAATTCCCTCTGGATACCGAAGCAGAATTGCAAGCAGTTTATGACGCCTGCCAAAAACGCGGCGTTGACGTAGTGATTTCCGACGTCTGGGCAAATGGCGGAGCCGGCGGTAAAGAGTTGGCTGAAAAAGTCGTGGAACTGGCCGAAGGAGACAATCACTTCCAATTTGTATATAATGAAGAGGACTCCATCGAGATCAAGCTGAACAAAATTGTTACTAAGGTTTACGGAGGTAAGGGCGTTCGCCTGACTCCTGCTGCTAAACGCGAGCTCAAACAACTGGAAGAACTGGGCTTCTCCAACTATCCTATCTGTATGGCTAAGACGCAGTATTCTTTCTCAGACGATGCTAAGAAACTGGGCGCTCCTAAAGACTTTGTCGTGACGATCAGCCAGCTCAAAGTTTCTGCTGGTGCAGGCTTTATCGTTGCTCTGACTGGTGCGATCATGACCATGCCAGGACTGCCTAAGGTGCCAGCCAGCGAAAAGATTGATGTTGACAAAGACGGCAATATCAGCGGTTTGTTCTAATAAATACCAAAAATGACAAATGTAACCCTTCTAAAATCAAACGATTTTCAAGTTTCCGATTGGTCAGGGGGAAAGACGAAGCAACTTTATCTTTCCCCGCCAACTGGCCACTATAGCAAGCGTGACTTTGACTATCGGCTCTCAACAGCGACTGTGGAGTTGGCTGAAAGTCAGTTTTCTGACCTCAGCGGCTTTCACCGCATTCTCATGAGCCTGGACCACACACTTCATCTCCACAATGCCAGTCGGCAGGAGGAAACGGTTCTAGCTCCCTTCACCCCCTATTTTTTCGAAGGGAGTGATTCTATCACAAGTCGTGGGACTTGTACCGACTTTAACTTAATCTACAGCGACCATTATCAGGGACAGATGATTGCCATATCGGATGGACAAGAGCTTAGTCAAGATGAAGCAATTCAATTTATCTACGCCTTGAGTGATCTGATGGTGACAGGAACAGATCTGCCATCGCTTAATCTAGAGACAGGGCAACTTCTGATAGTGGAAAAAGAGACTCAGGAAACTGAGCTACAAATAATGTTTTCGAGTAACCAGCCAAAGGGTGCTCCCCTTGCTATATGGGCTGGTTTGACCCACATCCCTACTAAGTAAAGATACAAGGATGCCCTATCATCGTTCTATCTTTACTTGGAAAGGATCCCACATCTCTAAAGGAGAAACATTATTATGAATGCGACTAAACTCACTGCACAAGAACAAGAGCGAGAAAATGCGAAATTCAGCTTTTCTGGCGCTACTCTCTATGGTATCAATGCTGTTATCGGTTCAGGAATTTTCCTCCTGCCTCAAAAGATTTATAAAGGACTGGGTCCTGCTTCTCTAGCTGTCATGCTGGGAACTGCCCTCCTCGTTATTCTATTAGCCGTCTGCTTGGCAGAAACTGCTGGTTATTTTAATAAAAACGGCGGAGCCTTCCAATATTCCAAAGCAGCCTTTGGGGACTTTGTCGGATTTAATGTTGGCTTCCTAGGCTGGGCGGTTACCATCATCGCTTGGTCAGCAATGGCAGCAGGATTTGCGAGACTTTTTGTCATTACTTTTAAATCCTTTGCCCCCTATGAACTTCTACTCAGTGTGAGCCTGATTATCCTACTCAGTCTGATGAATATCTCAGGTCTTAAGACTTCTAAAATGTTCACCTTGACCGCAACCGTAGCCAAGCTCATCCCAATTGTTGCTTTCAGTCTATGTGCGATTTTCTTCATCAAAGGAGGAATTGACAAAGGAAACTTCACTCCGTTTGTTCAGCTAGAACCTGGCGTAGATATCATGAAAGCCATCTCTAGTACAGCTATCTATATCTTCTACGGTTTCATCGGTTTTGAAACCATGTCTATCGTTGCTGGTGAAATGCGCAACCCAGAAAAGAATGTGCCTCGGGCTATTTTGGGCTCTATCAGTATTGTATCAGTTCTCTATATGCTGATTATCGCAGGAACTATCGCCATGCTAGGTAGCCGAATCCTACAAACAGATGCCTCTGTGCAAGACGCCTTTGTCGAAATGATTGGCCCTGCTGGAGCATGGATTGTTTCTATCGGAGCGCTGATCTCTATTGCTGGACTTAACATCGGGGAATCTATCATGGTCCCACGTTATGGTGCAGCCATTGCAGATGAAGGCTTGTTACCTAAAAAAATCGCTGAAACCAACGCTAAAAACGCCCCTGTAATTGCCATTATTATCTCTGGACTTTTGTCCATCGCCCTACTCTTTACAGGAACATTTGAAGTATTAGCGGCTCTCAGCGTAGTCTTCCGCTTCTTCCAATACATCCCAACTGCTCTAGCCGTATTGGTATTGAGAAAGAAATATCCAGATAAAAAAGTGGTCTTCCGCGTTCCATTTGGTCCAGTCATTCCAATTTTGGCAGTTCTAGTCAGCCTCGTCATGATTTGGGGGTGAAAATCCAATGAACTATGTCTATGGTCTCATCGGTGTCCTTGTCGCCAGCGCAGTCTACTATATCTACATAGTACTGATTTGTAAAAATAAAGTTCTTGAACAAAAAGGAGAATGAATCTTATGACACATGTAATCAATTTGGATGGCGAACACCTTACTTTAGAAGATGTCATTGCAGTAGCTCGTCATGGAGCCACCTGTGAAATTGACCAAGAATCTAAGAAAGCTGTAGAAGCTTCCCGTAAAATCGTAGATGACATCGTCCGCGAAAAGCGGGTAGTCTACGGTGTTACGACTGGCTTTGGCTCCCTCTGCAATGTCAGCATCTCGCCAGAAGATACAACTCAACTGCAGGAAAACTTGATTCGCACCCATGCTTCAGGATTTGGCGATCCTCTTCCTGAAGATGCAGTTCGTGCTATCATGTTAATTCGGATTAATTCTCTAGTCAAGGGCTATTCTGGTATCCGTCTCTCTACTGTCGAAAAACTTCTAGAATTGCTCAATAAAGGCGTCGTGCCATTTATTCCAGAAAAAGGCTCTCTCGGTGCCTCTGGCGACTTGGCACCGCTGGCTCACATGGTGCTTCCTATGCTAGGACTGGGCCACGCTTACTATCAAGGTCAACTGTTCTCTGGCCAAGAAGCTTTGGACAAGGCTGGTATTGAGAAAATTGCTCTAGCAGCCAAGGAAGGGCTGGCGCTGATTAACGGAACGACTGTCCTGACAGGTATCGGAGCTCTGGCTACCTACGATGCCATCCAGCTGCTTAAATTGTCAGATGTCGCTGGCGCCCTTTCCATGGAGGTCCACAATGGTATTACCAGTCCATTTGAAGAAGACCTGCATACCATCCGTCCTCAAAGCGGACAGCTGGCTACAGCCCGCAATATCCGCAACCTTCTGGAAGGCAGTGGCAATACGACCGTAGCTACTCAACAACGGGTCCAAGACCCTTATACCCTGCGTTGTATTCCGCAGATTCATGGTGCCAGCAAGGACTCTATCGCTTATGTTAAGACCAAGGTAGAGATTGAAATCAACTCTGTTACAGACAACCCTATCATCACCAAGGAAGGCCATGTCATCTCAGGCGGTAACTTCCACGGAGAACCAATGGCTCAGCCATTTGACTTCCTCGGCATCGCTATTTCTGAAATCGGTAATGTATCCGAGCGTCGTGTAGAACGTCTGGTCAACAGCCAACTGAGCAAGCTACCATCCTTCTTGGTCAAACACCCAGGACTCAACTCTGGCTTTATGATTACCCAGTACGCTTGTGCTTCGCTTGCTTCTGAAAACAAGGTTCTAGCTCATCCAGCCAGCGTAGACTCTATCCCATCTTGTGAGAACCAAGAAGACTTTGTCAGCATGGGAACTACTGCAGCACGCAAGGCAGCTGAAATTCTCAAGAATTCTCGCCGCATCGTGACAACAGAAATCATGGCAGCCTGCCAAGCTCTGGATCTGAAACCAGAAAACCATGAACTGGGCAAAGGGACCAAGCCAGCCTACGACCTCTTCCGTCAGCATGTCCGCTTTATCGAGTTTGATAAGGACATCGAAATCTACGAAGAGCTCAACAAGGCTTCTGAGCTGATTGAAAACGAAGAATTCCTAGCAACCGTTGAAAAGGCTGTGGACTTGAGCATTCAGTTCTAAATCTGATGACTCTGTAAAAAGTTAACCTAAGAAGCCCGCTCTCATGCAGCTGGGCTTCTTTTCCCGCCAAAAGTTATTGACAGGCTTGGCGGAAACTCTTATAATAAAGTCGCAACTATCGTTATGGAAAAGGACAAAATCATGTTAGAAGATTACTATCAGCTAGACAACCGTTACTATCAGCGAGGTCCAGAGGACAATCTATATACTGCCAAATGGGGTATGGTCATTGAGTTTCTGGACTTAAATGATCCTAGCTTAACTCCTTTTGAAGGGGTGAACTTTGCCCTGATTGGCTTCAAGAGCGACAAGGGTGTCTATATCAATAACGGCCGAGTGGGCGCAGTTGAAGGTCCTCAAGCCATTCGAACTCAGCTGGCCAAGCTTCCTTGGCATCTAGGTAGAAACGTTCGAGTCTTTGACGTTGGCGATATTGACGGACCTAACCGCTCTCTGGAACAACTGCAGCAAAGCTTGGCGAGAGTAGTTAAACGCCTACGAGAGCTTAATCTCCGTCCCATCGTTCTAGGCGGCGGTCACGAAACAGCCTACGGCAACTATCTAGGTCTCAAGTCGTCACTAAATCCTGACCAAAACTTAGCTGTGATCAATATGGATGCCCATTTTGACCTACGCCCCTACGATCAGACGGGTCCCAACTCCGGTACCGGTTTTCGTCAAATGTTTGATGACACCTTAGCTCAGAAACAGATCTTTAACTACCTCATCCTAGGGATTCAGGAGCACAATAACAACCTCTTTCTCTTTGACTTTGTAGCCAAGTCTAAGGCTATCCAGTTCCTGACTGGAATGGATATCTACCAAATGGGACATAAGGAAGTCTGCAAGGTAGTTGATGCTTTTCTAGCCGATAAGGAGCAGGTCTATTTAACCATTGATATTGACTGCTTTGCAGCTGGCGCCGCTCCTGGTGTCAGTGCCATCCAGTCGCTCGGTGTGGATCCCAATCTGGCTGTGCTGGTCTTCCAGCACATAGCTGCTTCAGGCAAGCTAATTGGCTTTGACATCGTCGAAGTCTCTCCCCCTCACGATATAGACAACCATACGGCTAATCTAGCGGCCAGTTTTGTCTTTTACCTGACCCAAGTCTGGGCGC
This sequence comes from Streptococcus cristatus ATCC 51100, assembly GCF_011612585.1. Classification (NCBI taxonomy): domain Bacteria; kingdom Bacillati; phylum Bacillota; class Bacilli; order Lactobacillales; family Streptococcaceae; genus Streptococcus; species Streptococcus cristatus. The sequence goes on from NZ_CP050133.1 coordinate 1,827,228, forward strand.
AAGCCCATGACTGATAGGCATTTAAAAACTTCATTGCAAACATCAAAAGAGGATGAACATTGCTTTCATCCTCTTTTATTTGTGTTCAATTCTTAAGACAAGGTACGACGTAAGTTTTCTAATTCCTTTAGTTGATGACGATCCCGGTAGGGATTGAGCTGGCTTTTGGCTGTTTCATAATAAGTTTCAAAGTCCTGAGCTAGTAAATTTTCAAAACCAGCTTCCTGCAAGCTGCCAGCCAGCTGGCGATACTTAATCACAGCCATCAGATAGTAGATCAAGCCCTTGTCCCGCGGATTGCCATAGCGACTAATGAGACTATCCTTTTTCCGCAGCAGATCAAGCACCGGCTGATAATCTCCCTTCTCACAGCCAATCAAGGCCAAATACACTTCCAACTGGGTCTCCTTCCAAGGAAAGCTGAGCGACTTTAGGGCTACTTTCGCTTTCAGCAAGATTCGCTCCGCCTGTTCATAATCTTTCAGCTGATAATAAGTCAGTCCCAAGCCTATATAGAAAGCAAAAATCGAAGGCTCTGCTGTTTTATTTTCCGTCAACTCGATCGCCTCTTTCTGATGAGCCAGCGCTGTTGTGAAATTCCCACGAATCTGCTCAATCTCTGCCAGATAATCTAGAGCCGCCGCAATCTGAATCGAATACTTTGAGCGCAACGAAGCCGTCAAACTAAAGCAATCGATAGACTGGTAGAGATGACGGAGCGACTGCTCCTCATCTCCAATCATGAGATGATACAGTCCCTTAAGTCGAAGATTCATCGCAATAGCTTCGTGATTATTAGCCTGAACTGAAGCATCCAGGGCCAACTCCGTATAGTAGCGCATCTCAGGAATATTCTCCGTCTGGATGCAATAGTAAATCATCTGCCGATAGCCTTCTAGGAGAAACTCCATCTGCTGCAGCTCTTTAGCAGAAGCAATCACCTGCTGGATGTTGTCCATTCCCTGCTGGTAATTCCCCGTCCGGATAGCATAGCGCCCTTCCAGATAGAGAAAGCGGAGAACCAATAACTGAAAATCTTTGTGATTCTGGTGTCTTCTCTCTAATCCTCCTATTTCCCGACGGATACGATCAAATTGGTCCAAAACTGCGGACTGATTGCTATCATCCGTCTTTTCGATAAAGCCAAACTCCCGCGAATAAATCGGAAAGAGCTCATGATGAAACTGCAAGGTAGCCTCGAGATAATGCAACTCATACTCCAGAGACTTAATCGGCTGCTTGGACAGCTTGTAGTGATAGGCGATGTCATTGAGCAACTGAGCATGATAGAGAGAGGCTCCTAGCTGGTCTTCCATGCCTTGGGCAATCTGGTGATGTAGCATCCGCTTCTTGGCAAGCGGCAAGCGCTCATAAGCATAAATCCTCAAAAGCTCCTGGCTGAACCGTAAAACCAATTCCTCCTGCTCCTCTTCTATTAAAAGCTGTTTTTGCCCAAATCCTTCAGCAATTTCGACCACTTCTTCCACAGATAGGCCTAGCAACTTAGCTAAGAGTGCTACCGAAGCTGGGGAACTGAAGCAAGCCAGATAGTCAACCAATTCCTCCTCCTGGCTGCTCAAATAGCCTAATTTCAGAGATAGTTTTGCTTTAATAGCTGAGGTCAATGGCTGGAATTTCTCACCTCGCAGAAGCTGTTCCGCATACTCCGACAGAAAGAAAGGAATGCCCTGACTGACCCGATAAATAGCCTCAAGCCGTTCTTCAGATATGACTAACTGTCCCGTCTGGGCCTGCAAATACGCCACACTAGACTTAAAATCCAGCGGCTGCAGTTCAATGCAGTCTAGCTGGTTACGAAGCAATAAGCGATTGAAAAAGCGCCCAAGATAAGGTGGTGTACTCAGATGCTTGGTCAACACAAAAGCTACTGGATAATCCCTCAAATGGTTCATAACCTGCTCTAAAACAGCCACACTTGCCTCATCCATCCAGTGACAGTCCTCAACCAAGATCACCAGAGCCTTTTTCTTAGAAATCTTTTGCAAAATATCCAGTACAAACCGAGCCAGACGATCCGTATTCGGCTCAAGATCCGAAGCTTCACCTGCCATAACCGGAAAATAACTATCCAAAATAACCTGCCACTGGCTGGTCGAAAGGATCTGATGCTGAATAACTAAGTCGCCCAAGCCATCTAGCAGACTGCGCCAAGGCTGCAATTCGACCGTCATTTCTTCCTTAAAGCACTCAGCCATGACAATCTGGAAATACTTGGTCTGATTAGCCAGTACTTGTCGGGTCACTGTCCGTTTACCGATGCCAGTACCACCGACTAAGAGCAGCGCACGAGGTTCTTGCCTCTCTATAATCTTAGAAAAATAAGATTCCAAACGCTTGATTTCACCTACTCGGCCAAAGAAGTGGTCTGTATTACGTAAAAATTGCTTGATCTTACGATCACTGCGATCCTTGGCCATCACTTCATGATACAGCTGTTGAATTGCTTCATTCGGACTAATCCCCAATTCCTTGTCCAAGAGATTGACCAAGTTATAATAAGTCTCAATCACCTTACCAGGTCGATCATTCTCCTGATAAAGCTTCATCAGCAGATGATAATTCTTCTCATCAAACTCATCGATACTGATCATACGACGCAGATTTCGCTCTGATTCCTCCAAATTTGATGGATCTTTTTCCAACTTTTGGTAGCAAGCCTGGATATAGAGCTGCTCATATCGCGTCCGCATCTTGGACACCCAATAGTCAAAGGCTTCACTGTCCTTGAGATAGAAGCCCTGCAGAAAATCACCCTGATAGAGCGACAGATGCTCCGCTGGATGGTCCGTGAAAAGTTCTACATCGCTTTCAATCGCGCACTCGGGATTAAGCGATAGCACAGTCCGGTTGGGAGCGACAATCCATTCTCCGCCCAATAGCTTGTTAGCCTGATAAATGGTATTCCGCAGATTCTTTTTGGCGGTCTGATTATCCTTGTTTTCCCAGAGGATTCCTGCAATCTCCTCCCGATTGACTGTTCCATTGATATGGAGATAATAGAGCAGAGCATTGATTTTGGCAAAAGGGAAAAAAACTTCCTCTTGATTGAGAAAGACACTCGGACTTCCCAGCAATTTCAACCTCAACTGATTTTTCGTCATGCAAACGCCTCCAAGAAACCTTATAGAACTAATATAAACAAAATAAGACATTTTAGCAAGCAAGAAAAAACGACTCTATCATTTATCAGCTTCTAAATGATCAAAATCTATAAACAAAAACCACTAAACAGCAAATGAATCTGATTAGTGGTTTCTTCATTCATCTTAAAAAGATTGAACGGATGGGGTATGGTTAAAAAGCGCATGGGTCGCCTTATAGATATGGTAAGCTGTTGCCGCGTTATTCATCGTATAGAGATGGATTCCTGCTACATCATGGGTCACCAAATCGACAATTTGATCCACCGCATAGGCTAAACCAGCTGTCCTCAGGGATTCTGGATCATGTTCATACTTATCCAGAATAGCCTTAAATTTGCGCGGAAGATGAATATTCTCACATGTTTTCAAAAGACGAAGCGCTTGGTTTCGGTTAAGAATAGGCATGATACCTGCATGAATCGGAACATCAATTCCAGCCAAGGTACACTTATCTTGGAAATCATAGAAACGTTCATTGTCAAAGAAGAGCTGAGTGACAAGACTAGAGCAGCCTGCATCCACTTTCTTCTTGAGATTCTGAATATCTGAGATCTGGTTTGGTGAGTCTGGGTGTCCCTCTGGATAGCAAGCACCAATGATGTCAAAATGTGGTGCCTCTGTCTTGATATACTCAATCAAGTCAGTCGCGTATCTAAAATCATCCTTAGGAGCCACATCTGGAAAAATATCGCCTCGCAAAGCCAAAATCTGATTGACCCCAACCCGATCCAAAGCCTGCAAGATATTGGATACCATTTCCTTGGTTAGATAAACAGCTGGCAAATGGGCAATCGTTGGAATCTCAAGGTCATTGGAGATGAACTCAGCCAAACGAACCGTTGTCTCCTCAATATCAAATTTATTATTGCTGGCAGTCACACTGATAAAGTGGGGAGCCAGATCTTGCATCTCCCTCAACGCCTGAAAAATCTTATCATTGCCTACTGCCGGATTAGGAGGAAATACTTCAAATGAGAGACTAGGAGTTTGGCGATTCACCATAGAGATAAAATTCCTTTCAATCTACTAACTAGCAGCCTATAACAAACCTGCAAACAGCTTTGTTGCAGGTTTATCAGAGCTGAGTTTAAATGTAGAAATAATATTAATTCAGTTTTTGTCTAGCTGCTTTGGCCGCTTCTACAAGGCGGATCAAGCTTTCTTTTGTTTCTGGAATACCACGTGTTTTCAAGCCACAGTCAGGGTTGATCCAAACTTTCTTGCTTGGTACTTTAGCAAGGATCGCTTCGATTGTGTGGTCGATTTCGCCTTCATTTGGCACACGAGGAGAGTGGATATCGTAAACCCCAGGACCCACTTCTGTTTGGAAGTTTTTCGCTTTGAGTTCGTCCAAGATTTCAAGGTTTGAACGGCTTGCTTCGAAAGAAATAACGTCCGCATCCATGTTGTCAATAGCTGGGATGATATCGGTAAATTCTGAGTAACACATATGAGTGTGGATTTGAGTATCTGGCGCAACTGTAGAGTGTACCAAGCGGAAGGCAGGGATTGCCCAGTCAAGGTAGTCTTCGTACCAGTCGCTACGACGGAGTGGCAATTTCTCACGAAGAGCAGCCTCGTCGATTTGGATAATTTTCACGCCAGCAGCTTCAAGGTCAAGAACTTCATCCTTGATCGCAAGAGCGATTTGAAGAGTTGAGTCCTTGATAGAGATGTCTTCACGTGGGAATGACCAGTTAAGGATGGTAACCGGTCCAGTCAACATACCTTTAACAGGTTTGTCAGTGCGGCTTTGTGCATAGCTAGACCATTTCACAGTGATTGGGTTGAGACGAGTGACATCACCCCAGATGATTGGTGGTTTCACCCCACGCATACCGTATGATTGTACCCAACCATTCTTAGAGAAGAGGTAACCTGACAAGTTTTGACCGAAGTACTCAACCATGTCATTACGCTCGAACTCACCGTGTACCAGTACGTCAAATCCAACTTCTTCTTGCCATTTAATCCATTCGTCGATTTGCTCTGCCAAGAACTTGTCATAGTCTTCTGCTGACAATTCACCCTTGCGGAAGGCCAAACGTTTGGCACGAACTTCTTTTGTTTGAGGGAATGAACCGATGGTTGTTGTTGGAAGAGCTGGAAGTTTGAAGGCATCTTCTTGGATCGCTTCACGTTCTGCAAAGGCTGGCAAACGAGTGTAGTCTGCGTCAGTCAATCCAGCGATACGAGCACGAAGTTCAGCATTTTCACCAACACGTTCAGTCGCAAAGAGTTCTTTGTTTGCTGCAAGAGCTTCTGCACCTTGACCGTTGCGGATAGCATCCAAGTCACGGATTTCATCCAATTTTTCTACTGCAAAAGCAAAGTGGTTCAAGATAGCTGGCTCAAATTCTTCATTAGCAGTTGTAAATGGCACATGAAGAAGTGAGCATGAGCTTGTCAAAACAATGTTTTCAGCTGGGATTTGCTCAAGAACAGCCAAGCTCTTTTCGTAGTTGTTGCGCCAGATGTTCTTACCATTGACAATACCCGCATAAAGAGTCTTGTCAGCTGGGAAGCCACCTTTAACAAGCTCAAGAGTTTTCTTACCTTCAACGAAGTCTAAACCGATCGCATCTACTGGCAAGTTGACAAGGTCAGCGTAGACGTCACGAACGTCCCCAAAGTAAGTTTGAAGCAAGACTTCAAGACCTTTTTTATCAGCCAAGAGTTTGTTGTAGATGTTCAAGAAGAGAGCTTTTTCTTCAGCTGTCAAGTCTTTGACAAGAGCTGCTTCGTCGAGTTGGATACGAGTTGCACCAAGTTCAGCTAATTTAGCAAAGACTTCTTGGTAAGCAGCTACAAAGCTATCTACGAAGTCTTCTGCTTTCACACCTTCTTCAAAGTCTGACAATTGAAGGAAGGTGAATGGACCCACAAGGACAGGACGAGTGTTCAATCCAAGTTCTTTTGCTTCTTGGAACTCATCAAAGATTTTGTGACCTGCAAGTTTGACTTGAGTGTCTTTTTCAAACTTAGGAACAATATAGTGGTAGTTGGTGTTGAACCATTTCTTCATCGGAAGAGCACGCACATCCCCTTTTTCTCCTTGGTAACCACGCGCCAAGGCAAAGTAGCGCTCAAGGTCAGTCAAGTCCAAGTTTTGAACAGAAGCAGGCACCACGTTGAAAAGGAAAGCTGCATCTAGGAAGTTGTCATAGTGAGAAAAGTCATTTGATGGGATTTCAGTGATGCCTTTTTCTTTGACAATGTTCCAGTGCTTCGCACGCAAGTCTTTCGCTGCTGCCAAGAGTTCGTCTGCTGAGATTTCATTTCTAAAGTATTTTTCAGTTGTAAATTTTAATTCGCGGAATTCACCCAAACGAGGGAAACCAATGATAGTCGTTGACATAAACGTCCTCCAAAAATTGTTGTTGAAACTATCTTAACAGAAAATCTGCCCTCTGTATAATTGGAATTTCCCAGAGTTTGATATAGTTTAAAACTATATCACTATTATATACAAAAGAAAAAGATTTGAGACACGTGTCTCAAATCCCTTTTTTTGCTTGTTTTTAAGTTACATACTAGTTTATAGATTAAAACAGGCTATCGCTAATTCTTATAAACAACTATGACTTGTTATTAGAAAAGACTATAGGTTATCTAAATTTTGATATTTTTGATTTCTCTTATCGCTTTTTAATAAAATGAGCGAATCAATTGGAGTCCTCTGCTAACTATACTAAACTTTAAGCATCTTTTCATCTTCTAAAAATTTCCTGACACTTAGGATACAAAGTAATAATTTTCTTTTAGTTCTCGGAAACGATCAAAACTGAGAATGCCCTCATTTTGTAATCTTCCTAGAACAATACTCGGGTGAATATTTATTTCTTCGGCAAATTGAAGGATGTCCGACTTATCAAAGTTTCCTTTTTCTACAAAAGCTTGATAGGCTTCAGGTCTAATCAAGAGATCTTTTGCAAACTGGTCTGCCTGTTCCTCAGAACGTCGGTATGAGTCACTGTTTCCGTCTTCAGATGAAAAATCGTTCTGTAAAATGTGCCCAATCTCATGGAAAAGTGAAAACCAGAAAATATCGGATGCCTTGTTTCGGTCTGTCAATAATAGCAAGGCACTACCATTGCTGAATTTTTTTGTAGCACCATTCAGATTAGCATTTGCCAAAGCAGGTAGACCGACTAGAACAACACCACAGTCTAGCAAGATATCAGACAAGCGTTGAGGAAAGACTTCTGGATCTTGCCTAGTCAACCCTCTCAAAGCAGGCAGATTTTTCTCTAGTTTTCTACGATTGAGCTTAGTAGTTGTTTTATCACGCGCCTTTTTAGATGCCAACTCTAGCATGATATTGGAGTTGACTATACTTTTAGGCGTAAACTCACGTGTATTCCGATAACTCACTAGATGGTTGAAAGTCGTGAGGTTTTTTAAATTCGCCACACCTAAAATCTTGCGAAGCTCGACAATCTTTTCTTTCAAGGTATAGCGTTTGTCTGGAACGTAACCTTTTTCCTTAAAATACTTGAAATCAATCATCTCACAGATTTCTTTCTCGCCACCTTCTTCCAGCTCTCTTTGCTCTGCAATCTCTGCAACTTTTACATCGTAAGCATTCTGAAGATTGAGCCAGGTTTGCATGGAAACTCCGCTTAGCTTGGCCAACTTATGAGCCGTCTCCTTACTAATAGACTCCTCAGCATTGACGAGCTTGCTGACAGTCTTTGCAGAAACTCCCAAACGCTCTGCAAATTCTTTTTGCGTCACATTATAATCTTCAATCAACTCTTCAACATACTGACCTGGATGAAAAGCAATCAGGTCTTTATATTCAACAATTTTATTACTCATAGTGATTGCTGACCTCCTCTATTTTTAGAATTTCGATTTCAACGGGACTAGGAAATACCTTTTCTAGATCCTCATCACGAAATTCTACAATCAACCGATAGGAACTCCTTCGACCATCTATATCCAAAGCAAACTGTCCCTGTCTCTTTCCCTTGAGTTGGTGAAAGTGATATTTAGGAAAAGCTGTCACACTAGCCAAAGAATCCGCCGCTTCCAAAAAGTTGATCAACTGATGCAACTTTACAGCAATCTTATCCGAAAAATCCTTTTTCGCTTGTCTCAGCTCTGTGCACTGCTTTTTAACAGTTTTGTTTGTATAGATAAGCTTCATAAGTCCCTTTCTGTTAAATTAAATTACCTTTTGGGTAATTTAATTATAGCATCTTTAGACAATAAAAACCAGCCAAAAGTTAATTTGGCTGGGATTTTAAGTCGGGTTGACGTATCTAACTACTTTCCCATCACCCTTTGAACTCCTTCAGAAACTGTTTGAGCTCAGCATCGGCTTCTGGTGTGGTTCCGTGGAGTTGATTAAGCATCTCTAGTAGCGAAGCTGTTTGGCTTTCGATTGCTTTATTTGTATCATTAATCTTGCTGACGATTTCTGTTAGTAGCTCTACTTCTTCCTCCTCAAAGGTATCTACATAGCGAGGAATATTAAGGTTATAGTCATTTTCGACAATTTCTTCATAGCTTGCTAGATGGGCAAACTTATCAATCTCCTCACGAGACTTGTAGGCTTCCAGAATCTTCTCGATATGAACATCCGTCATGATATTCTGGTTTTTCCCCTTATCAAATTCCTTAGAGGCATCGATAAAGTAGACATCACGATTGATGCGGTTCTTTTTGAGAATGATGACCGTGGTCGGAATGCTGGTATTAAAGAAGATATTGGCAGGTAGACCAATAACCGTATCAATAGCCCCTTCTTCTAGCAAGGCCTTACGAATGGTCCCTTCCGCATTACCACGGAAAAGAACACCATGAGGAAGGACGATAGTCATAACTCCATTATCTTGCTTGAGATGGTAGTAACCATGTAAAAGGAAGGCAAAGTCAGCCTTGGACTGAGGTGCTAGTTTCCCAAAAGGAGAGAAACGAGGATCATTCAGGAAGCCAGAACTTGCGGACCACTTGGCAGAGTATGGAGGGTTCATGAGAACCCCATCAAAGTTGGTCGGTTCTTGAGTCGGCCAGTCTTCGTCTAGTGTATCAGCATTGTGGAGAAATTGATTCTCAACTGGAACACCGTGTAGAATCATGTTCATCCGAGCCAAGTTATAAGTGGAGGTATTGAGCTCCTGACCGAAGTAGACCACCGTCTGCGGTTTATGAGAGTATTTCTTGGCATTGAGCAAGAGAGAGCCAGAGCCCATGGTCGCATCATAGATGGTAAAACCTTGCTGGTCCTCACGACCTAAAAAGGCAATCTGAGTCATGAGTTTGGCAACAGGCTGAGGTGTATAAAACTCACCAGCCTTTTTACCCGAGTCAGTCGCAAACTGACCGATCAGATACTCATAGGCATCCCCCAGCATATCGCCCGCATGACCAGCTACATCTAGAACAGCCAACTCCTTCATAACTGCCGCCACCGTTTGGTTTTGCTTTTGTGGAGTTGCCCCTAACTTTTTAGAGTAGAGGTCGATATCTTCAAAGAGATTTTCATAGAGGTCGTCGCTCTGCTCAATATCTCGAAAGCCCTGCGCCAGATCTTCCAGCTGAAAAGTTCCCTCATTGACACGTGCTACTAGAGCGGTAAAGGTCAGGTCTGGCTTGATACTATAGTTGAGTTCATCCTTCATGACCGTGAGGAGATCCTCGTGAGTGTCCGCATCCTCGTAGTAGGAGCGATAGACCTCAAGGGCATCCTCCAGACTATCTGTCCCCTCCTCCATAGTCTCCGCCACGAAAAAGAGCATCTTATCAGACAGATACTTGTAAAAGACCATGCCCAAAAGATAGGACTTATAGTCATTAGCATCCATCTTAGAGCGGAGAACATCCGCTGAGTTCCACAGGGCTTGGTAAAGCGACTGGGAAGTTTGTGTTGTTTCCATAGTGTTTCTTTCTTTTTGCTTAATCCAAAATATCAAAAATTAATTTAATGGTTCAATAGTTTTGCTTCCAATTCTTCAAAATATTTATGACGTAGTTCTTTCTGTAAATCACTATCCAATGAAATTCGACTTAAAGCTTTTTCTTTGAACTTAGGAGTTATTTCTGTGTTTCCTCTATACTCTGTTATTTCTTCCTTTAAATTACAAATTTTTAAAATTGCTGAAAAATTAGATGAATCCAAACTTGCTTCAACGATAGAATTGATTTTATTAAACGTTGAATCTACATCAAATTCAGAGGCTAAGCTATCTAAAAACACATGAGCATCGTGTTCATTTGGTTCACTTTTTTCAATAAAATGACTTTCCATAAATTCATCAAGTCTCTTTTTCAAGGCAATATTTATTATTTTATCTTTTTTCTCTCTACATGAACTAATAATCGCATCTTTAAAATTATTAAATTTTCGCTGTTGTCCTGTATTATCATCAAATGGTAATACAGATTTCACTACTGATTCATCTACTAAAATCATCTCTATTTCATTAAATGGAAGAACAAAAATAGCCTGTTCTTTGTATACTTGAATACTACTTTCATCCATCCAGTCATTATCTATAATTCCATATGCTGTATTACCATGTAAATGTTGTAAATTATTATAGGCTTTTGTATGTTGGATAACCTGTTTATGTCCTTGAACTGGTTTTACAAAACAAAATTCACTGAATAATTTGGAATATATTTGATAGTCCAGACTAGTTTTAGTCCCCTCGCAAAATAGGATCGGCTTTCTTGTCCCAGATACTTCAGTTAATAAGGATAAAGGAATTTCTTGTGATTCTTCTAATATCTCATAATCCAAATCATAAGGTGCTTCAAATTTCTTACACCACAAATAGGTAGCGTTTGTTCTTGATTGAACAAAATCCATATTATGTGAAGCAAAAATGAATTGACAGTCAGGACGTTCTGATATCAGTAAGTCCCATAATTCATTATAGACTGCAGCATTTAAAAAAGTTTCTGGTTCATCAATAACAATATAGCTATTTTCTGGAGCAAGAAAGACATTACCTATATAAAACAATATGCACCGCTCCCCATCACTAAGCCCATTTATACTATATCTAGAGCCATTTTTTTCAACTTCAACAACTCTATTATCAGGTTCTAGAATAAATTTTATTTCAGGTAATATGAGATTCCAAACCTGCTCTACTCTATCCCATAAAGCTAAATGTAAATCTTTTTCTCCTCGTGATTTACGGGTAGCAATATTTGTATAATCTTTTACCAATAACGTTATCATTTTAGTAAAAGAACTGGAAAAATCATTCTCGATATTATAAGTCTGTATTTCAATCGTGTTATATTTAATTTCTGCTTTTTTCAAGCCTTCTATATATTTGTCTTTATTAATACTATCACGACCAAAAACATTAGAGACAAAATATAATAATTTTTGAGCAGGTAAAACATACATCTCATCTATACTATTCTTCCGTAATTCATTAATAAGACTTGATTTTCCTGCTCCATTAGCTCCTATAATAACCGTTGTAGACTCCACTTTTGAAATAAACGAGAAAAGTTTAATTACTTTAAAATTCTCTAAAATTTGAGGTAGGTTTGTTTCATACACATAAACATCACTACCAAAGCAATAGTATATACTTTCTAGCCAATTATCACGCAGATTTTTATACTTTTCTGTTATATCACCAGATAAAAACTCATCATTTAGTTCGTTATTAATCAAATCAATAAGAGTTGAAAAATAATTATCTACTTGCTGATATTGAATATGATATGCTTCTTTTTCATAATCAGCTAATTCACTAAAGATATCTTGAAGTCTTTTCTTTTCGGATTCTAAATTTTCAATTAATTCTTTAACAGAGCGATACATAATTCCTCCTTAAATAAACATATCCTGCAAGAGTTTCTTTTTCAACGTCTCAAGCTGAGTAATTTTTTCTCGGTAACCGTTGATGAGGTTATCGAGATTTGAAAAGTAAGCGCCAATGGCATGTTGTTCCTCCATAGCTGGATAGTGTAAAACAACTTTTTCTAAGTCGTTTTTTCTTAAGTGAACGACTGATTTACCTTGTGCTCTTTTAATCAATTCTTTCTGTTGACTTCCATTTGAAATGGTTAAAGCCAAAAAGATAGAGTCCACTTTATTTTCATCTGGATTGATTATATTTAAATCACCACCCAAAATAATTCCTGATTTTTCAACAACTGACGCTCTTGAAATATCCTCTGCACTTTCACCAGATGCTGGAACTATAACTTCTCCACCTTTACTAATCACAGCATTTACTTTTACTGTAGTAACAAAAGTATTAACTTTAGAAATTACAGTTTGGTAATTAGTATAAAGTCGACCATATAGAATTATCTCTTTGCCAGAATTAACCAAGTCATTTTTGGTATATCCATTCCCTTTAGAAAAACTAGCTAATTCTTTTAAAGTTTGAACTTCCCACTCACCTTCAAATCCATCCAAACGAATCTCAGGAACTGTCTGTCCAGCTTTGGGAAACATCTTGGAGAGCATGGTCGCCTTGAGAGCTTGGTAGTTGGCGAGATTGTCTTTGTAGCTTGCCAAAAGGTCGTCGAGGGTGCGGAAAAGGGAACCGATAGCGGATTGTTCTTCAATCCTTGGAAGACTTATTTTCTTAGAAAGTAAGTCTTCTTTAGTAATTCCTTTAATTGAAGTTCCTTGTAGCTGTGTACTTTCTTTTTGCAGCATTCTATAGATACTATAGACTAGAAAATGAGTATCTCCTTTTAAATCTGAGAGAGACAAAAAATCTTGGCTTGTTGCGTAATCTTGATCTATGATAGCCAATTTACCAACACCAACTCTGGTAACAACAGCAATAGAATTTTTAGGAATTAATTTAGCTGATGAATTTTGTAACCCCTCCTCTGAAATAAATTTTTGAGGTTTTACACCAAATAATTTATCCTTCTGTAAATCTGATGATTGAATCCACGGTATAGTGCCATCCCAAAAGATCGGCTCTTTGGTACTTGGAGTTCCTCCGGTTTTGAACTGACAAGCTGCATTACTAATCTTTACAAGAAGCCAATTCTCATCAAATTTATCAAATCTATATTTAGGTGATTCATTTTTCATTTATTACTCTTTTCTATACGAGAATGTATTCGATACCCTAACGCACTCTCAATTTTTTTCTTTCTATTTTTTAATTGTGCTAACATCAAATTGTTAGTATTTGGACTAATTTTATTAAAAATATGTTGAGCACGCTTTGCATAGCTAATAAAATTACTCGGATAATATTTGGATCTCCCAAAATCGGTATATAAAGAATAAATTTTATGTCGATTAGGCAATTTTGCCAGCCCTTTTCTCTTTTGTATTACTTTTGAATCATATATTAACTTTCGAGCATTTCTATAGAATTTATAGATACTCTTTTCTCTTATTTTTACATTTTTTCCATCAAACGAAAAACCTAAATAATCAATTTGGCATACTCTGTCATTATTATTTATAACGATTTTATCTTTGATAAAATAAGTTTTAATCTTCTCCAATTGTAAATATATTCTGTTTGTTTTTGAAAGGTCTTCAATAATTTCATTTACTTTTTCAACATAATCTTCTCCGTACTTATCAATTAGTTTTTCGATGTTCAAAACTAGAATAAAGTCATCTGAATATCTTTGATAAAAGCCATCGAAATCTTTGGAAATATCAGACATACATTTATCAAAATCAATAGCATAAATATTAGCTAATATTCCACTTAAAGAATTACCTTGTGGTATTCCGTAAGAATTCTTATTCAATTTACACTTATTTTCTTTTTTAAACTTTCTAAAATCTCTAATATTTTTAAAATAACTAATATAATTATGTTGAACCAAAGGATTATCAGAATTATCTAAAGTTTCCTTATCAATAAATGCAAATTTTGTTAAAGATTTATAAATATTATACCAATCTGGCGGTAATTGTTTAACATTTAAAATAGCAGACAATCTTTCCTTTAATAACTCATGATCAAGAGTATCAAAAAATTTTTCAAAATCACCAACTATAACATATGCAGTAGATTGTTTCTCTATGAAATGAATTGCCTCCGCTGCAAAATTAATGTTACTTTGATGCTTTCTATTAGTTCGATAAGCAACAGAATATTTATCAAGCTTTGCTTCTGTAATCCATTCGTTATAATAGATATTTAAAATATCGGAATAATATTTATAAATGAAACTATCTAAGTGACCCGAATACATTAGAGTACGTATTTTTTGTTTTACAGGCCTATTTCCCGTACTAGCACGCTCGTATCCAACAAATTTTTCTGATATTTTATTGTAACACAAAAAAGGAAGAAAGCTATGGTGAGCAATCTTCTCTGGGTTTACAATGTAATTCTTAACTTTATGAATAGAAACTTGTTTATCAATATGCAAATAACCTTTGCATCTATATAAATCAAAATTAATTTTTTTCATACATCAAAAGGAGCAATATTAACAATAGGTCGGTAATCCTAAAAAGTTAATATTGCACGCTTAACTACTATTACTAACTACCGAATATTAAATAATTGCTTGTTATCTTAAGAAGTGTAAAGAACAACATAAACTGTTTCACCTTTCTTGTATAGAAACACTCAATTAGAGTTTGCATAAGAGCCGAACTGAGCTCCGCTTCAATTGATAAGCGAAGGTCGGATCCAAAGTGCGGAATGTAGCGCTTTGATAGTTTCACAATAAAACACGCAGCGATGTAGATCGCTGAAAGATAAGCACAACCTATCTCTATTGTACCACGAAATTCTATCGTGAGCAATGTATAATCCAAAGAACAAGCTAAATCCAATATCCCATACGGCTATACCTATGGACGCTAACTATTTTATCATATATATTTAGTATAGTAAAGAAAATATTAATTTTTAGTAAACTAAATAAACTCATCTACCAACTCTCAGTGGCTCAATCACCTCTTCGACAAGTTGCTTACAAGCTTCCTTGATTTGTTTTTTATAGAGGAGAGGATTGAGGGCATCTGACACCTCAACTTTATAGTCCTTGTAACGCTGACTCTTGGTCAGTTGACTTTCTCCCAGTTGTTTTTTGGCTCCCTTGCGGTAGTGTTCGACATAGTAACGGAGTTCATCCTCTCCGACATACCAACGTTTGCTAAAGACTTGGATGTGTTGCTGGATAACAGCCTCGATCATCTGATCCAAGATATTTGCGATAGACTGGCCTCGATAGCTTTCTGGATTTGCTTGGACTTCTCTCCAAAGTTCAGTAATGATCTGGGCAAGATTTGGATTGGTCTTCTCAAGACTCTGAATATAGTTATCCACTGCCTCTCTATCTTGAGCGCTTAGGTTCTTTTCTTGACTTTGACCTTGTTCAATCAGGCTTTGGATCAGGGTTAGGATATAGGCATAATTGATTTCATCCACTTGAATAGACTCTAGTTCATAGTGGATATCAAGGGGCTCTCCTTCCTCAACACCATCATCTATTCGGCTTTTTAATTCGGCTAGGATGTTTTGATAGAAGCCTAGATAGGTTTCCAACACTTCTGCACTGAGTCCTGTCTGGGCGTAGATTTCTTCCTCATCATACTCTTTATAAACTCGGATAGAAGCTAGGTACTTATCAAAGACTTGATAGGCCTTGGCGAGCTTTCTCAACTCAGGTGTGGAGATTTGCTCGATTTGAAGCCCTTCCTCCGGATCATCGGTGATGAGATTTTGGAAATCACTACAACTCCGCAAAAAGTTTCTCTTCTCCTCTTCCCAGCTCGGCGCTAGGACCTCATTTTCTCCACCATTTGAGTAGAGTTTAAGGGCATTATCGACTGCTTCTTTAAAGGCTAAAGGCTTTTGGAAGGTGATGATATGACCATAAGTCTTACTAGAATCAAAGATCCGGTTGGTTCGACTAAAGGCCTGAATCAAGTCCTGTGGCTGCATAGGCTTTCTGTCGATAAAGAGAGTTGATAGACAAGGCGCATCAAATCCCGTTAAGAGACGATTGACCACGATAACTAAGTCCAACTGTTCATTGCGATAGATATACTTATCCTGTTTTCGAGCCAAACGGTTATTGACATCCGTATTAAAACCACGAAGATCCGCCATGGTAAAGTGGGTATCAAACTCTTGGTTATAGTCTAGTAAGACCTGCTTCATGTGGTCTTGGTTGGCTCTTGAGTCTTCTTCATTCTCTGTAACGGAGTAGGTGATGGTCGCCTTTGGAAAGTCTGGAAGGACCTGCTTGACCCTTTCCGACACCTTGACACGTGTCTGACCAGCCTTGACTCGTTTGAGTAGATCATAGTAGGCTTTGGCTTGAGGGATGGATTTAACGGTTAGGATGGCATTGTAGGTCTTACCTACTCCCTTTTGGAAGCCTAGCTGTTGGCGGGATTTATTGATAATGGCATCCAAGACTTCCAGCATATGCTCCTCATCTTCGTAGACACTATCTGGGACTTGATCTTCAGACTGTTCTGTGATGAGGGTATTGCGGTAATCGACCTTAAACCCTAGAACTGCGCCATCATGGATAGCTTCCTTGACCGTATATTCATGGAGACGGTCCCCATACTGTTGCTGAGTGGTTTGAGCTAGGTCACCGACCTGCTGGCGTTTATTTTCCTTAAAGATGGGGGTTCCTGTAAAACCATACCAGAGAGACTGCGGAAAAAAGGCTTTAATATCTTTTTGTGTTTGCGGTGTCACGGCACGGTGGCATTCATCCACCACAAAGGCCACTCGGAAGCCCTTGATTTTATCCGCATCTCTTTGGTAAAGACCTTGGTCAAATTTGCGCATCATGGTGGTGATTTTCTGGATGGTGGTCACCACGACACGCTTATCATTACTTCCTAGTCGCTTAACTAAATCATAAGTATTGTCCGTCTCATCGATATCAATGACATCATTGGTCGCATAGGAGAGGAAGGATGAAGTGGTCTGTTGGTCCAAGTCCCTGCGGTCAACGACAAAAATCGTCTTTTGGATAGAAGGAATTTGAAGGAGATTCCGCGCTACCTTATAAGAAGTCAAGGTTTTCCCTGAACCTGTCGTATGCCAAACGTAGCCAGACTCCTGACGACGTGAAGCTTCCTGAACCGCTTCGATAGCATGGATCTGGTAGGGACGCAAGAGGATAAGAGATTTCTTGCTATCATCAATGACAGAATACTGCATGACCATCTGGTGAGCACGAGGGATGGACAGGACTTCGTGGGCAAAGCTGGTCAAGCTCGTTATGGGTTGGTTATCCTTATCGACCCACTTGGTTAGAAATTGCTTGTTAAGTTTATTTTCTCTAGCTGCAGCGATATACCGTGTATCCACCTTATTGGTCACAACAAACATCTGCAAGCTAGAGTAGATACCACGGAACTTGCCTTCCCGATCATACTTTTTAATCTGATGAAAGGCATCTAAAAAGGCTACTCGGGGACTTTTAAGCTCGATTTGAATCATAGGCAAGCCATTGATGAGCAGGGTAACATCCAGTCTACGGTCTTGGTCCAGAGGATTTACTTTTTCTCGTTGGACTTGATTGACAACTTCGTAGCTAGACTTTCCTGCTGCGATATTGTCTCGCCAAATGACTGACAAACGGATGGTACCTAGACTTGCATCTTCTCTTTGAACCTCGACTTTGGCAATGCTATTTTCCCCGACCAACCACTTAGCAGCATCATAGTAGCTGACAAAGTTTAGTTGGTTCTGAATCTGACGTTTTTCCTGTGCTGTCAAGGGATTGTCTGCTAACAGAGCAACGTTGTTTTGGGCTAGTTTCTCAAAGAAATTGTCCCATAGTTGTTCTTCTGTTTTTAAGTCTTCTCTATAAGTCCATTGGCTTTCACCAGTTACCAGTTGGTTGATCAGTTGTTTCTCTATCTCCAGTTCTGGTTTCACCTGCATCATTCTCTCCTTTAACGATGTTCTACTGCCCTTATTATAACATGTTTACCATTTATTTCCTCACTCTCAACACTTTATGATCCAAAACGATTGTTCAACTTCATCAAGTATCTAAAATTATAATAGTTTCCCCATATTTATTTGATACTTGCTTGTAACTATTTTCTTGTTTTCTGAGATTATAGATTTAGTCTTTGTCCTAATAAGTTAAATTCATTAAAAAAGCCCCCAAAAGTTAGACACAAAAACTCTAACTTTTTGGGTAGCATTTATAAACTTTTTAAATATACCTAAATAGATGTCTCCAGATAAAGAAAAGCAATCTGCAGAAATACTATTAAAGATAATTTCTTTTACAACTACTTAATAGTTGATGGACTTTGGAACAGACGGTTTCTATGACACTTTCTTTGAGAGGATCTTTTGGCAGGATCAGGAACAAAAACAGGCATCAAAATGAAGCCACTAAACTTCATTTTTTCATCTACTTGTTTCCCCTTCGACTTCCTCCTCCTTCTCCACAACAAACTCTCTGACCAAGCGGTAGATAACTGCGAAGATAGGCGTGAAGAAAATCATGCCGACCAAGCCAAATAGGTTACCTCCAATCAGGGCTGCGGCTAGGGTAAAGAGAGTTGGGAGACCAACGGACTGGCCGACCACGCGCGGATAGATGACATTGCCCTCAATCAGCTGCACTCCCTGAAAGACTGCGATTGAAAGAAGAGCTTTCCAAGGGCTGTCGGTAAAGATAAAGATAGCACCCAGAGCACAGGCTGAGAAGGGCCCGATGTAGGGAATGAAAGAGAGCACTCCAGCCAAAACCCCTGTCAGGGCTGCATATGGTAGGCCTGTCAGAGAGTAGGCGATGAAGACTAAAACACCGACAATAACTGCCTCAATCATCTGCCCCATCAGGAACTTATCATAGGTCTCAACAATGACAGAACCGACATAGGCTAGGCGTTTGACAGCCTTCTCAGGAAGCAGGACCTGCAAAAGACGACTAGTGATCGTCTGCAAATGCTCCTTGCTGCTCAAGAAGGCAAACATAAGAAAGATGGACATGATGACAGAGAAGAAATTACCAAAAATAGCAGAAATATTGCCCGTCAGACTGCCCAGAAGAGAGATAGCTCTGTTGACAATACCACTGTTTTGCAGTTGCTTGGTCAAATCTTTCAGCTGGCTAGAGGAAAGCAAGCCAGACTGCTGCAGCCACTTGGCTAGCTGAGGCGCTACTTTGCCAATGGTCGCGCTCAGCTGATTGACCGCTGTGGTCAGGGTCGGTACGACGATGGAGACAATCCCCGTCATGATGAGAGCTAAAATCAGCACCTCCAAAACCAAGGCCAAAGCGCGCTGCAAGTTCTGAGGGACTCGGCATTTGTCTAGAAGGTCTTCCAGCTTTTTCATCGGGACATTAAAGATGAAGGCTAAAACTTCACCCAATATAATGGGTGAAAATACTGACGTCAGGCTCTGCAGGCCCGACCAAATGTTTCCGATATAGAGAACCAGAGCCAGAGCAAGCGCCGCAAAGACGATGAGTTTATAGGATTCATTGATTTTTTTCATAAGACTTCCTTTACAGTTTTGTCATTTCCTTATTTTATCATAATTTTCAAGGCCTTTCGAGCAGGAGAAAGTCAGCTGCCACACTTGTCAATCAACTTTTTCGTCGCTCTTAAATTTTGACAAATCTAGAAGATATAGAATTCCTGAGATGATAGATAGAAGTCCTGAAAAAATAAATAGAAAAGAGATAAAGCCCATGATAGATGCGCAGAATAGAAGCTCATGACTCGTCTTATCGACTCTTGGGTCGTTGCTATAATGATACATTCCAACTATAGAAAGCCCCAAAAGCAGCCAACTGGTCAGTATAACAACCCTGCCCCAGCCAGCATTTTCAACTAGTGTGGGAACCAAATAAATAATCTCCCAGTGCCATCTGTTAGAAGAAGCGTAAATGATCTGAAGGCCTCCTAAAATGCCAACAATTCCATTTATCCACAGCAATTTGTTTGATTTCATAAGCATCTCACTCTTTCCTTTTTAAAATAGTATACCGAGCCACTTTCTAATTTGTCAACTATTACAAAAGAATGAGTGTCTCATCCGATAAATCCGTTTTCATTCAAATTATCTTATGATACAATAAACTCATGCACAAGAAAACAGTTATTGATTTTAAAGACTTGGGCCGGCGCTTGATTTTCAGCCAGCCCATCAAAGAGCTCAAAACGCGCGAGTTGGCCGAAGTCAGAGCGATTCTGCAAGAAGTTGAGGACTGGCAGAAAAAGGGATTTTATGCAGTCGGCTATGTCAGCTACGAAGCGGCTCCTGCTTTTGAGGAAAAACTCCAGGTCCACAAAAGCCCTCTGCTGGGCGAGTACCTGATTTACTTTACCATTCATGACAGGGCTGATGAAGCCCCTTTCCCATTGGCTTACGACGATGTAGAAATGCCAGCGCAATGGCAGAGCCTGACGACTGAGCAAGAGTATGAAAAGGCCATCGGAACCATTCACCATCATATCCGTCAGGGCGATACTTATCAGGTCAACTACACGGTGCAGCTGGGCGCAGAGCTTAATCCACAGGACAGTTGGGCTATTTACAACCGTCTGGTCGTTGAGCAAAACGCCGCCTACAATGCCTACGTAGAGCACGATCATCAAGCAGTCTTATCCATCAGTCCTGAGCTCTTTTTCGAGGAGCACCGAGGTGAGCTGACAACACGGCCGATGAAAGGGACTACCAATCGCGGTCTGACAGTCGCTGCGGACTTGGAACAGGCGGACTGGCTCCGCCAGGATCCTAAAAATCGAGCGGAAAATATGATGATCGTTGATCTGCTACGCAATGACATGAACCGCATTTCAGAGATTGGCAGCGAGCGAGTCGAGCAGCTGTGTCAGGTCGAGCAGTATTCCACTGTCTGGCAAATGATCTCCACCATCAAAAGCCAACTGCAGCCCGATATTGGTCTAGAAGACATTTTTGATGCCCTCTTTCCTTGCGGCTCTATCACAGGCGCTCCAAAGATTTCGACCATGGCTATCATCAAGGCGACAGAAAAATCCGCCCGCGGTGTCTACTGCGGTACAGTTGGTATCTGCCTGCCAGACCAGAGACGGATTTTCAATGTAGCCATCCGCACCATTCAGCTAGAAGATGGCAAGGCTATCTACGGTGTCGGCGGCGGCATCACTTGGGATAGTACATGGAAAGCTGAGTATATCGAAACCCAGCAAAAATCTGCTGTTCTTTATCGGAAAAATCCGCAGTTTGACCTGATTACGACAGGGAAGATTGAGCAAGGTCGCCTGACTTTCCAAGACCAACATCTGAAGCGTCTACGGGAAGCTGCCCGTTACTTTGCTTATCCATTTGATGAGGAAAAACTGAAGGCAGAGTTGAACCAAACCTTAGCGGAACTGGAGCCAAGTACGGACTACCGCCTGCGGATCTCCATCTCCAAATCTGGAAAAGTGACCTGCCAGCTAGAAAAGCTGCAGGCACTCCCAGAAGCTTTCTGCAAGGCCATCCTCGTCCCACAAAATGCCAACTTGCATCAGCCTTTCACTTTCTTTAAAACCAGCTATCGACCACACCTAAGCCTAATCCAGCAGGAGCAGATTTACTATAATGCCCAAGGCCAGCTACTAGAAAGCTCCATCGGTAACCTAGTCCTCCAGTTGGAGGGCCACCTCTACACGCCACCAGCCGAGCTAGGGCTTTTGAATGGCATCTACCGCCAGCATCTCTTGGAAACAGGTCAAGCCACAGAAAAAATCCTCAGCTTAGACGACTTAAAATCAGCAGAAAAAATCTACGCCTGCAACGCACTACGCGGCCTTTATGAATTGGAAATAGATGATTAGAGAGTGGGACAGAAATCGGTAATTCGTTAGAATTCGATTTCGTCGTCCCACCTCCGCACAGTTGAGTAGGGCTGTAAAAGCTGATGAAATCAGCGTAGTAGAGCCCACTCAACCACTGCGTCTTGCTCGACAATCCAAAGACAATTGAGAGGCTAGGACTTTTGTCCCAGCCTCTTTTTCTATAGGCCTCAGTCCGCTTAAACACGAATTATCATTTCTATTTCAAGATTTTAGAAATATTTTAGAAATGCTTGATGAATACTTAATAAGTGTCCGATATACTGGATAGTGAGGAAAGGATTTCCAAGAATAAAGCAAAAGGAGAAGTAAAACCATGGAAAATATTTTAGTTTTACAAGGGGTCAGCAAAAAGTTCGGCCAGCAGCAGGCTCTGAGCGATGTCAATCTGACCATCAAAAAAGGGGATATCTACGGTCTCATCGGTAAAAACGGAGCTGGTAAAACCACTCTGATCAAAATCATGACCCAGCTGATGCATGCCAGCAACGGAACCGTATCTCTCTTTGGTTCCAGCAATCAGGCAGAATGGACACAAGCCCTCAAGCGGGTCGGCTCGGTCATTGAAACGCCCGTTGCCCACAACCACTTGACCGCCTACGAAAATCTCAGCTACTACTGCAAACTGCGTCAGATTCCTAATGCCGAGAAGGCCATCCAAGAAACCTTGGAATACGTGAACTTAACAGATACTGGCAAGAAGGAATTCAGAGATTTTTCTCTCGGTATGAAGCAGCGTTTGGGAATTGCCATTGCCTTATTGTCTAAGCCAGATTTGATGATTCTAGACGAACCTATCAACGGACTAGATCCTGTCGGCATCAAGGAATTCCGCCAGCTTGTCCAAAAGCTCAATGAAGAGCTGGGCATGACCTTTGTTATTTCCAGTCATATCCTATCCGAGCTCTATCTAGTCGCTACGCGCTTTGGCATCATCGACCAAGGTCATATGATCAAGGAAATTTCCAAGGCTGAATTTGAAGAGCAAAGCGAAGATTATATCGTCTTGAAAACGGACCATTTGGAGGAAGCCAGCCAGCTGCTCCAAGATCAATTAGGCTACCGCATCAAGGTGGTCAATGCTCTCAATGAGATCCATATCTTTACACACTCACACAATATCAACAATATCGTAAAAGAGCTAGCCACAGCTGACTTAGTCATTCAAGAAATCTACTATGCACGACAAAATCTCGAAAATTTCTTTACAGATTTACTTGATCAAAACCAGGGAGGTCTATCATGATTCAAACAATTCGCGCTGACTTTTACCGCCTCTTCCACTCCAAGGGCTTTTGGATTACTGAGTTCGTTTTGCTAGCCAATATCCTGCTCGGCGTCCTCTATAAGGTTACCAGCAGATTTGGAACATCCATCTCAACGGATGGACAAAACATCACTCAGCAAGTACCAGTAAAAATGACAGGTATCAATGCTCTTGCCCATTTCTCTGGACATTCTGACAGTATTATATTTTTCACTCTCATTGTCGTCTGCCTCTTATTAGGTGTGGACTTGTCCCGCAAGCTTTATAAAAACAGCCTCGCTCACGGTATTTCACGGACAGAGTTCTTCCTATCTAAAACTTTGGTCTCCTTTGTTGTCGCCATCTTCCAATTCATTCTCTTGCTAGGGCTATCCTTCATCATCGCTAGCTCTATCAATGGAATTGGGACAGCTCCGACAGGTTTCTTTGGCCAATTTTTGCTAACCATTCTCGTCCAGCTCATGATAACCATCGCTTGGATTGGCATCGTGTCTTTCGTTCTCTATCTCAGCCATTCTATTGCTGCGGTCTTTATTACCTATTTTGTCGGAAGCGCCCTGCTCATCTTTCCAGTCTTGCTCTATCCTCATATAGAATGGTTCCGCTATTTAACCTTACAATTTGGAATAGAGATGGCTGCGGATCCTGCTGTAGTTTTGCAAGCTAGTTTAGTCGCGATTGGCATAGCAGTCTTCTTCCTAGGCAGTAGCCTCCTCATTTTCAAGAAAAAAGATCTCTAAAACCAAAGAATCAGCTAATCTTCTGACTAGCTGATTCTTTTTTATAAGGCCACAATCAATTCAAACCAATCGTCCTCTGCTTGAATGGTCAAGTCACCACCTAAGATTTCGACCAGCTGCTGGGTGATATAAAGGCCCAACCCAGACGATTCCTCACTGCTGGAGAGATTTTCAGAATAGAAGCGATTGGTTAGCTTATCCAGATGCAAGATGGGCTTCTGAACCTTATTTTTGACCTGAAAAATAACCTTTTGTCCTTCTTTTTTCAGACTGATGCTGGCTACTTCTCGGCCATGTTTAAGGACATTGCTGAGCATGTTCTGGACGATTCGATCAAAGATATCACTGTCCGTTTCCAAAAGCAGATTTTCAGACAAATCCACATCTAAATCAATCTCTGCTTGCTGAAAGGCATCATAGTAGGCAAAGAGTTGCTGGGTGACCAGCTGGGATAGGTCTACCCGCTGCAACTTCGGTCGAATGGCTCCTTCCATCAAGCGACGGTATTCCATTAGAGCCTCCAAGCGTCTGGATACCATACTTAGATTATCCGCAATCTTTTGCAGCTGCTGGTCCATCTGGTCCTTATCAGCATCTTTAAGTAGCTGTTGCGTATAGCCACTAGCAATGGTCAGTGGCGTTCGGATATCGTGGGCAATGTTACTGATGGCCATATCCAAGGTTTTCTTTTCCTGCTGGGTCACAAAGGACATCTTATCAATTTCCTGAAAAAGCTGCTCCACCTCGTCAGTCAGAGCCACTAGGCTAGGAGATTGATCTCTCAAGGTAAGCCGAACTTGACTTCCTGTACGACGTTTGTCACGGATCTGGCTGGTCAGACTACGAATCGTCAGATGATAACGAACCAGCAAGATTGACAAGAAGAGCATGAGCCCGAAGGCAAAAATCAACCACATAGCTAATCCTCCTTGAGCCGCACGCCCAGACCCCAAATGGTCTCGATATAGTCTGTCGAACTATCCAGCTGGGCTAATTTCTTACGAAGATTGCTGAGATGGGCATTGAGCGTATTATCGCCTGGCAGATAGGTCTCCTCCCAGACCGACTCATACAGCTCCTCCTTGGTAAAAATCTTTTTAGGATGAGCCAGCAAGGTCTGGAAAATCTGAAATTCCTTTTTCCCTAGCCGCATGGACTGGTCACCAGAAGCAATTTCAAAGGTATCTGGCAAAAGGCGGATATTTTTGATTGAGGTCTCCCCAGCAGGCTTAGACTGAGGCTGCTGACTACCTCGCAATTGGACAGTGACACGCGCCGCCACTTCATCTAGATTAAAAGGCTTGACAATGTAGTCATTGGCACCGTCCAGCAGATACTGGCTCACGAGACTCTTTTCGCCCAGGGCGGTCAGCATGACTACCGGCACCTGACTGGTCTTGCGAATTTCCCTCAGCACCTCATCGCCATTTTTTCCCGGCAGCATAATATCCAGCAGGACTAGATGAATCTCTTCTTCCGCAAAAATCCGCAGTCCCTCGGTTCCAGAATAAGCTGAAAACACTACGTGCTCCTGCGTAAAGAGATTTTTCAAAATCTCATGAATATCATTGTTGTCTTCAATTAGTAAAAGATTGGCCATCATCATTCTCCAATAGCTTGATAAAACTAGTGTAGCAAGGATGAGCCAGCAAGTCAATCAAATATAAACGATGCAAAAGAAAGAGAGTGGGACAGAAATCGGTAATTCGTTAGAATTCGATTTCGTCGTCCCACCTCCGCACAGTTGAGTAGGGCTGTAAAAGCTGATGAAATCAGCGTAGTAGAGCCCACTTCAACCACTGCGTCTTGCTCGACAATCCAAAGACAATTGAGAGGCTAGGACTTTTGTCCCAGCCTCCTTGATGTTATTTGACAGATGCTCCATTAGTCGCGATGACTTCCTTATACCAGTCAAAGGATTTTTTCTTGGAACGTTTGAGTGTTCCCCTGCCTTCATTGTCCCGATCCACATAGATAAAGCCATAGCGCTTCTTCATCTCGCCAGTGCCGGCTGATACTAGGTCGATACAGCCCCAGGTCGTGTAGCCCCACAGCACCACGCCGTCTTCATTGATGGCTTCCCGCATGGCCTTAACATGGGCCGCCAGATAGTCAATCCGGTAATCATCAGCCACATAGCCATTTTCATCCGGAGTATCCACTGCACCCAGACCATTTTCCACGATAAACATGGGCTTCTGATAACGATCCCAGATGGTATTTAGCGTAATGCGCAAGCCCAGTGGATCGATCTGCCAGCCCCACTCAGAAGCTTCCAAATAAGGGTTCTTGAGAGAAGCAAAGATATTGCCCTCGGTCAGCTCATTTACCTTAGGATCGCCCGAAGCTACTCTACTAGCATAGTATGAGAAGGAAATGAAGTCCACCGTATGCTCCTTGAGCAGCTGCAGGTCTTCTTCTGTCATTTCGACAGTGATGCCCTCGCGCTCCCAAGCTTTCTTAGCATAGTTAGGATATTCGCCACGCACCTGCACATCAATGAAGAAATAGTTTTTCCTGTCTTCCTCCATACCAGCCCATACATCGCGTGGATCGCAGGTGTTAGGATAATTTTGTCCTGCCGCCAGCATACAGCCGACCTTATTTTCTGGATCAATCTCATGAGCCAGCTTAGTAGCAATGGCTGACGCGACCAGCTCATGATGGGCCGCTTGATACTTGACCTGCTCTTCATTTTCGCCTCCTTCAAAGCAGAGCCCCGCCCCCATAAATGGTGCATGCAGAATCATATTAATTTCATTGAAGGTCAGCCAGTACTTGACCAATCCCTTGTAGCGGGTAAAGAGAGTGCGGCAGAGACGCTCGTAAAATTCCAACATCTTACGGCTCCGCCAACCACCATATTGCTCAATTAAGTGCATGGGACAGTCAAAGTGAGTAATAGTCACCAAGGGCTCAATGCCGTACTTGTGGCATTCCTTAAAGAGGTCTTCGTAAAATTTCAGGCCAGCTTCATTGGGCTCCAGCTCATCCCCCTTAGGGAAAATCCGGCTCCAAGCAATGGACAGCCGATAGGTCTTAAAACCCATCTCACCAAAGAGGGCAATGTCCTCCTTAAAGCGATGGTACATATCAATGGCTTCCTTGGCTGGGTAGAAATAGCCTTCCTCAAAGTCAAACATCCTTTTCTTACCCGTGATAATGGCCAGACGCTCCTCACCAATCGGCACCACGTCTACGTTGGCCAGCCCACGACCATCTGCATCATAAGCACCTTCACACTGGTTGGCAGCTGTCGCTCCGCCCCACAGGAAACCATCCGGAAAAGTCAGTTTTTCAGTCATAATTCTACTCGCTTTCTTATTTGATTGTTTATTTACTTATATTATAGCTCATTCTGTAAACCTTTTCTTATAAAAACTGCGAAATACTGATACTATTCTACTATTTTGTTTTATTCGACAAATTTTCAGGGTTCGGTTTTTTAAAGAGATCGTCTTCAAAGAAAAAGGCAATTAGCCTCTCCTAAAACAAAAAAGAAGACTGAAAACCTGTCTTCTCTGTCCTTTTAAATCAAAGCCGTGATGGCCGTCACTAGGCCAAAAACGATACCAGGTGCATTTGCTGCTGCAAGCGGAATATCTCTTTCTTTTTTGAACAATCCGTAGTAGACCCAAAGGCTACAGTTGATTGCTGCAACGAGCGGCTGGATAAAATTCCCTTTTTGCCCCGCTAGGTTGTTCATGATTTGTGGAAAATAGGACACATACATCATTACGGACATAAAGGTTGCAACCCATCCCAAAATTTTCATTTGTTTTTCAGACATTTTCTATACCTCTTTCATTTTTAGGTTATATTTTATAATGATAGTCCAAAACAATCAAGCCCTTTTATCCCTTTGTTATGAAGATGTAAACTATCACAATCTTGTGATAAGAAAGAAGACAAAGAAAAAGACCGGATTGCTCCGATCTTTTCAAGTTTCTCTCTATAAAAATCATTGAATAAACAAGGCATCGAACCGCAGGCAGTACTGGAGTACGGCAAGGTGAAGATAACGCAGTTTATTCTTTGATTTTCGATGAGAGGAATTATTTAATTGCGCGTGATTGCAAACCTTCTTCTTCCAAGAAGAGACGGAATGGTACGAGTTCTTCCGCTTCGTATTTTTCCTTGAAGGCTTTGATCGCTTCTTCTGAGTGAAGTTTTGGATCGAGTTCAAGCACTTCTACTGGAAGTGGACGGTGTTGCGTGATGCGAGCATCGATAACAACAGTTTTACCTTCTTTGTTCAATTTAACAGCTTCTGCAACAACTGCATCGATATCTTCGATACGGTCAACTGTAAATCCAACAGCTCCTTGAGCTTCAGCGATTTTCGCATAGTCTGCATTAGGGAAGTCACAACCAAACAAGTGTTTGTTTGTGTCTTCGTATTTGTCCTTGATGAAGGCATATTTACCATTTGAGAAGACAACGTTGATAACTGGAAGGTCGTATTGAACGTTTGTGATCACGTCTGGGTAGCACATGTTGAATGCACCGTCACCCATGATGTTCCATACTTGGCGATCTGGATTGTCTTTCTTAGCAGCGATACCACCAGGAAGGGCAATACCCATTGTCGCAAAGAGTGGAGATGTACGCCACATGTTCTTAGGTGTCATGTGAAGGTGACGAGTAGATGTTTGAGTAGTGTCACCTACGTCGATTGAGTAGATAGCATCTTGATCAGCATGTTTGTTGATTGCATTGTAAACTTGGTACAATTGCAATTCACCCTCAGTTTTACCTTCGAGTTTGTTCATGTAATCACGCCAGTTTTGGTTGTTCTTCACGTTTGCACGCCACCATGGAGTTGATTCAACTGGGTTTACTTTGTCAAGGATTGCTTTCGCTGCTTGACCTGCATCACCAAGGATAGACGCGTCAAGGGCATGACGTTTACCAAGTTTGTAAGGGTCGATATCGACTTGGATGAATTTTTCAGTGTTCTTGAAGGCTTCGTACACTTCAGCAAATGGGAAGTTTGATCCAAGGAAAAGAACTGTGTCTGCTTCAAAGACCACTTCGTTGGCTGGTTTCCAACCAACACGGTAAGCAGAACCTGTCAAACCTTCATAGTTCCATTCGAAAGCTTCAAAGTTTTTACCAGTTGTGATGATTGGTGCTTTGATTTTACGTGACAATTCAGTAATCACTTCACCAGCTTTAACACCACCGTAACCAGCGTAGATAACTGGACGTTCAGCATTGTTCAAGATTTCAACCGCTTTGTCGATTTCAACTTCGTTCAAAGCAGGAGCGATGAATGAACGCTCGTAAGAACCTGAACCGTAGTATGAGTTCTCGTCGATTTCTTGGAAACCGAAGTTTACTGGAATTTCAACAACAGCTGGACCCTTTTTAGAAACTGCAGCACGGCAAGCTTCGTCGATTACTTTTGGCAATTGCTCAGCGTAGGCTACACGTTTGTTGTAAACAGCGATACCGTTGTACATTGGGTTTTGGTTCAATTCTTGGAAGGCATCCATGTTGAGTTCATTCACTGGACGTGATCCAAGGATAGCAAGGAATGGAGTATTGTCCATAGCTGCATCGTAAACACCGTTAATCAAGTGAGTCGCACCCGGACCACCTGAACCAACTGCAACCCCGATTGAGCCGCCGAATTTAGCTTGCATCACCGCTGCAAGAGCACCTGTTTCTTCGTGGCGAACTTGCAAGAAGCGGATATCTTTGTCTTCAGCCAAAGCGTCCATCAATGAGCTGAGTGTTCCTGATGGGATACCGTAGATAGTATCTACGCCCCATGTCTTCAATACATTGAGCATTGCTGCAGATGCAGTAATTTTCCCTTGAGTCATTCTAACTCTCCTTTAAATCTATATTGATCCTTTAAAAATGTAGCATAGCGCTTCTACTCCATCTTTGCGATCAGGTTTCGTTTTGAAAATGAGTTTTTTCTGACATTTCTCATGAAAACGATTTACAAAACGATTACAGTATTAATTTATCACAAAGAGATTCACATGTATAAGAATCTGCTCAGAGATACTCAATCCCTATTACATAACAGATGCTCTTTTTGAGAAAATTTCACAAACTATAGTAGAATAGGATATTTTATTATAATTTGCATGCACCTCTAAGACTTGTAGCTGTAGGAAATTAAACAAAAAGCGATACAAAATTCTGTATCACTTTTTATTTCATTTAATCAATTTTCTCAACATTGAGAAGCAGCGAGCTAGTCAAAACAGACAAAGAACTAAGGGCCATAGCAAGACCTGCTAGTTCTGGATTGAGGGTCAATCCCAGTCCTACAAAGACTCCAGCAGCAATTGGAATCCCAAGGATATTGTAGATAGAGGCCCAGAAGAGATTGAGTAAGATCCTGCGGAAGGTCTTTTGACTCATGTCAAAGGCGCGCACAACGCCAAGTAAATCATTTTGCGTGAGCACGATGCCACCGGACTCGATCGCAATATCCGTTCCAGATCCCATAGCGATCCCCACATCCGCGATCGAGAGAGCTGGAGCATCATTGATCCCATCTCCAACAAAGGCGACCTTGCTAGCTTCTTGCAGTTTTTGGATGGCGCTAGCTTTTTCTTGAGGAAGGACATCAGCAATGACGGTGTCAATTCCCACTTGCTTAGCAATAGCTTGGGCCACCCGTTCATTATCCCCCGTTAACATGACCGTTTTCAAGCCCCGTTCTTTGAGCTTTTTGATCGCTTCTTTTGAGCTGGCCTTCGGAGCATCTTGAATGGCAATCAAGCCAATCACTTGCCCATCCACAGACAAACTGATCACTGTTTTGGCCTGCTCTTGCAACTCTACCATCCGTTTTTCAAGCTCCGGATCCATCGCTGTCCCGTCATGAAGTTTGCCATTTCCCAAGGTCACCAACTGCTGGTCGATCTGACCTTGGACCCCTTTTCCTTCAATCGCTTGGAAGTTTTCCACAGGGGATAACACCAAACCTTTTTCTTCTGCTTGGGATAACACCGCTTGGGCTAGTGGATGTTCTGAAAAAGTTTCAAGACTAGCAGCCAGTGTCAAGACACGCGCTTCATCTCCTACAACATCGGTTACAAGTGGTTGGCCAATGGTAATAGTCCCTGTCTTATCAAACACAACGGTTTGAATCTTTTGCACTTCTTGCAGAACTGTTCCATTTTTAATCAGAACCCCCATCTTGGCACTACGGCCGGTTCCGACCATCAGGGCTGTTGGGGTTGCTAAACCAAGGGCACAAGGACAGGCAATAATGAGGACAGAGACTGCATAGAGCATGGCCTCTTGAAGCGACGCGCCCAGAAGCACGGACCAAACCCAGAAAGTCGCAATGGCCAAAATCGTCACCACTGGAACAAAGATACCTGAAATCTTATCCGTCAAATCTTGAATAGGAGCACGACTGGATTGGGCCATTTTGACAAAGTCCACAATTTGAGATAAGAGGGTCTCACTACCGACTTTTTCAGCCTTAAAGAGAATGGTCCCATTGCTGTTGATAGTGGAGCCGATAACTGCATCACCAACTGATTTTTCCACAGGCAAGCTTTCACCTGTCACCATCGACTCATCAATGGTCGTACTTCCTTCTACAATCGTCCCATCAACCGCGATCTTTTCCCCAGGACGGACCCGAATCAAGTCATCAATTTGGATATCTTCTGCCGCCACCTCGACATAGTTCCCATCACGGAGAACTTGAGCCGTTTTTGCCTGCAAATCCAACAACTTTTCCACAGCCTCGGAGGCATTGTTACGCATCCGTTCTTCAAAGATTTGCCCTAAGAGGATAAAGAAGATGATAAAACCCGCAGCCTCAAAGTATACTGGCTGACCAGTAAAAAGGGCAAATACACTATAGACATAGGCTACCAGGGTTCCAAGAGCTACCAAGGTATCCATATTGGAATGGTGCTTCTTAAATGAGGCCCAGGCACTCTTGATAAAAGGAACTCCTGCTACCAACATGATCGGCGTTGTCGCTAGAAAAGTCCCCCAGCGACTGACTGGATGGGATACAAATCCTGCCATCATCCCGATCATCAAGATCAATAAGGGAAGAGTAAAGATACTAGTAATCCAAAAGCGACCCAGTAAACTTAAGACACGACGGCGTTTTTCCACAACCGTGTAAGAACCCTTTTGCATCTTCATTCCACATGAAAACTCGAAGTCCCCTGTTTCTGTCGGGGTAAAGGATATCACCTTATCCACACCGACTTCCAAAGGCTCTAAAATCCCCTGATCTTCAAACAGAATTTCCTTGTAACAGCCGGAAGGATTGACCCGATGGAAGGTGATTTCAGCAGGGATCCCTTTTTGAAGTTGAAATTCCTTTGGACTATAGCCTTTTTCTGCTGTAATACGGATCTTTTGCACTCCGTTTTCCACAACTGATTTTTGTTTTTCTACCATACCTACTCCTTTATTCCACAATCATGTGACCATGCATCATGTTCATTCCACATGAATACCCATATTCGCCCGCTTTTTCTGGCGTAATTTCAATGACATGTTTTTCACCTAAAGGCAAATCTTCATGAACGCCAAAATCTGGAAAGATCACTTGAGCCAGACATGAAGATGGATCCTTGCGATGAAAGATGATCCGGGCTGGAACATTCTTTTTCAGGACAATGGTTTCAGGCGAATAGCCCCCCATGACTTCGACTTCAATTTCTTGATAACCTGATTTCTGACGAGCGTGGCCGCTTACCTTTTCATGCTCTGCAAAGAACCACCAAGCAATAAAAGCAACCACAAGTAAACAAACAATACTAATCAACAATCCAAACATGGAATTTCCTTCTTTCTATTACATACAATTGCAAGGGACTGTTTCGACAGCCTCTGCTTTCTTTTCTTCCAGGACCTGCTGCAGCTGATTAAGATCTGCAAGCGTAAAGTCACTCGCCTGAATCAAGTTTTCAAGCACCTGGACAATCCTTTTGGAGCAAACCTTGTCTTTCACATCCTCAACGACCAAGTCTAAACTCTGGTCCTGCTTCAACAAAGCCGAGTAAACAAAGGCTTTGCCTGATTTTTCTCTAGTCAAACATCCTTTCTCCACCAAGCGGGTCAAGAGAGTCTTGATCGTCGACTTCGACCAGTCAAAGCGCTCGGACAAGACTGCGATCAAATCCGTGCTGGTCTGCTTGCCTTCCATCCAGATAATCTTCATGATGCGCCATTCCGCATTGGAAATTTGCATGACCTCTCCTTTCTAAATCTACATTTGTAAACCTTATGATGTTATTCTACTCCTAAGATTTACATTTGTCAACCAAAAGTTTTAAAAAAAACAAATCTTCCTTTGAAGATTTGTCTGGTTGGGCTTTTTTCACTCCCTATTTTTATCTCTATAACGTTTCCTGCAGAGCTTGGGCTAGGATGCGATACCCGGCCACACTTAGATGGAGGCCATCTGTCGTATAGGCTTCTGCTAACTGCCCCACTTCATCCAATAAAGACGAATACACATCGACATAGCTGACCTGGTAGTAGGCTTGGGCCAATTCTTGGTAGGCACGATTGAGAGCTTGGATTTTCTCATTCGTTCGGATATAAACCGTCCCTTTGTACTGCTCCTGCTCATTCACAGGCAGGACCGACAGCAACTGGATCTGAGCCAGAGGATAGTCACGGGAAATCTCCTGAATAACTGCTTCCAGATTGGCCAGCGTTTCAGCCTGAGCCATCTCCTTGCCAATGTCGTTGGTTCCAATCAGGAGAAAGACCTTGTCCAGAGCCTGTCCAAAGAGATGAGCATCCAAGTTCTCTAGAAGCAAATCAGTCTTGTAGCCACGAATGCCACGATTGACCAAGGTTTTAGGACTTTGTACTAGCTCATGCAGTGGGAAATATTCCACAATCGAATCACCGATAAAAATAATCGCTGGCTCTTTTACTGCAAGCTGATTCAGATCCCGATAATTTTTCTGGATCTTTGCCTGCTCATTTAAAAGCCACTGTTCTAATAGTTGAACTGCCATTTAGACTCCTTTTTCTAAGTATTGCTCAATTACCTGCAAAACACCGGCCTCTGCATTGGCTGGTGCCAAGCGACTGGCAATGCGCTTAATCTTCTCGTCCCCATTTTCCATAGCATAGGAGAAATCTGCTAGTTCCAGCATTTCCAAGTCATTTTCGCTGTCGCCAAAAGCCATGATTTCCTTGCTTTTGATTTGCCACCGATCCATGAGCTGACGAAGTCCCCAAGCCTTGTGAAGACCTTCTTGGATAATGTCAATCGCGCCATAGCCGCTGGTCACGGCACTCAATCTTCCAGCAAATGCTGTATTGATCTGCTGCGTAATCTCTTCCGCTTGCGCTTCATCTACCATAACGCTCATCTTCAGCACTTCTTCAAACGGATGATCTTGCAGATTGGGTACGAAATTTATTCGTTTGTAGAAATGGGCCGCCATTTCTTCTGTCATAATCCTGCTAATCATCGGAAAATCAGTGCCGTCCTGAACAAAGCCACCTTTAGTGGAAGTGACCACCAGATGCACCTCTCGTTCTTGCCCCTGAAAATAAGCCAGCGTGTCCGCAATCAAATCAGACTGCCAGAAAGTGCCCAGCAACATTTCATTCTTTTCAAAGATTCTAGCGCCATTAGCGACGATCAGGGTTATACGCTCTGTCAAATCGCCCAACAATAAACGCATTCTCTGAATTTCATTGCCCGTCGCAATGACAAACTTGATGTTCCGCTCCTCCAGCTGGTCTAAAACTGCTGTCAAACGTGGCAAATCCAGCTCTCCTTTCGGATCCAAAAGGGTACCGTCCATATCCGTAGCGATCATTTTAATCGGCATCTTCCCACCTCATTTCTATAGTCTCAGATACTTATTTTTCACTTTATTCCATAAATATTTGAGATAAGCTTTCCCTTTTAACTTTTCGACTAATGATTTTTCAAAATCTTTTACTTGGGCATCAACTTGACTTTTAACGCTTTTCCCCGCAATTACATAGCAACTTCTAGCCGTATGGTAACCAGCCGATCCTCGATTATTCTGAGGGGCTTTGAAAGCTTGCCCGCCATTCCGAATCGCCAGCCTGCGAAACTGGGGATCCCACTGGGCTGGACTTTTGACATCATAGTAATAATGGGAACCATGATTGAAAAGCGAGGGTTTCTCCCCGTAATTAAAACTAGCTCCATTGACTAGCCCATTTTGACTGCTACTTTCTGGATCTAGGATATTGAGAAATTGCCCTTCCCTATCCAGAATGAACTCGGTATGGAAACGATGGAGAATCTTGATATTGGCCTGATAGGGCTGCTGGTCTGGGTAGGTCACCTTGCCCTTATTGACAAAGGCTTTATTGTGCAGCCGTGAAGATTCCCAGAGCTGGCAATCCAGATCAGGATGCGCCTGAAAATAGGCTAGGAGAGCCTGGCCATCTGTCATCCCCGGCTTACGAAAATGCTCTCTAATCCACTGGGCCTGCTGACTGGAAATGACGTAGCGAAACTGGTGCAACTGACCTTTTAACCTTTGATTGCCACTGTCTGCAATAAAGTCTGCTGGAAAAAAAGCCTGCCGAACCGTTTGAGAAAACTGGCGCCAAAAGGGAGCGTGTGGCGATAAGTCCGGATGTATACGTGAGAGCAAGTGGGTGATTTCTGCTGCTTCCCCACTCAATTCGTCAGGCATGTCTATATACAACATAGCTAGCTTCAACAACTGCTCAGCTTGCTGGGGATGGGCTGCTCGGCATTCAAAAGACCATAACTTCTGAAAGAGGGGACTGCCAAATAGGAAGGCCTCCTCAAAAAGACTCTGGCGGGCTGATTCATACGATAATGACGCCATTTCTGTCAGAAAAACTTTATCAAGAGCAGCTTGAGACCAGCCGATCGCTTGTAATTTTAGGCGGTATTGCTCGATTTCTACTTCCATCACCATCCACATCCATCATATGAAATTTCTTCAGCACCGTTTAGGACTTCACTAGCAGGCTCATGCCGCCTTCGATACCTCTCCTATTACCTCTAAATATGCCAAAATTTCATGTAAAAGTCAACGTACAAAGGAACTTTCGTCCTCAAATTGTATTCTTTCAGCATTTTTTGCTATACTAGTCTTAGGAAAACAACGAGGACAAAAGATGACGCCAAATAAAGAAGACTATTTAAAATGTATTTACGAGATTGGCACGCGCCAGGGAAAAATCACCAACAAAGAAATCGCCCAGCACATGCAGGTTTCTCCGCCAGCCGTGACGGAGATGATGAAGAAAATGCTGGCTGAAGAACTCCTAATCAAGGACAAAAAGGCAGGCTATCTGCTGACCGACCTAGGCCTGCAGCTGGTCTCTGACCTCTACCGCAAGCACCGATTGATTGAGGTGTTCTTGGTTCAAAAGCTGGGCTACACCACGGACGAAATCCATCAGGAAGCCGAAATTCTGGAACATACCGTTTCTGAACGCTTTGTCGCAGGCTTGGAAAAAATGCTGGATTTCCCAGAGACCTGCCCTCATGGTGGCACAATCCCAGCCAAACACCAGCTGCTGAAAGAAAAATACCATCAAACTCTGGCCTCCGCTCAAGAGCCCGGTAGCTACCTTATCCGCCGTGTCCACGACGACTTTGAACTTTTGGCTTATCTGGAAAAGCACAATCTAAACATAGACCAAGAAATCAATTTCCTCCAGTATGACGACTACAGCCAGCTCTATCAACTAGATGTGGACGGCCGAGTAATCCAGGTTAGTCCTATGATTGCCCAGCAGATTTATGTGGAAAAACTATAAACAGAACCCAGTTCGGACTTTTTAGTCTAAACTGGGTTTTTATTGACAAAAATAAGATGTCGGAATATAATAAGTGTACTTATAAAATATTTAGAGGGAAAGCTAATGGAAACATCGCAGTTTAACTCCATCTACAAGGATGAATATAAAAAATCAACCGGTCTACTCTTTATCCGCGCCTACCACAAGTGGCATGGGCTGATTAAAAATGAGCTGAAAACCATTGATTTGACCCATCCCCAGTTTGTCGTTCTGACCACTCTTGCAGCGCTTCTGCGTCAGCAAGAATGGGTGAGTCAGACCGATATTGCCCGATTTTCTGACATGGATGTCATGACCGTATCCCAAATCATCCGCCTCTTGGTCAAAAAAGAATTGATCATGCGGGAAGTCCATCCCAAAGACAGCCGCGCCAACATCATACTTCTAACAGATATGGGGCTGCAAAAGGTTAACCAAGCCCTTCCTCTGGTAGAAAGCATTGATCAGGCATTTTTTGGAAAATTAGGAAATAAAACAGAAATATTGAATCAACTCTTAATGAAACTGGAGGCAGAAAATGACTAGATTTTGGGTGGGTGTCGTATCAAAAGAACACGTCCTAAGAGGTGTAGAGGGAGGCTTTTGCCAAGTCTGCCATGGAAAGAAAGCACCGCTGAACCGAATGAAAAAAGGAGATTACCTTTTGTACTACAGCCCCAAGTATCAGCTGAATGGTCAGGAAAAGCTGCAGGCCTTTACAGCAGTTGGCAAGATTCTAGATGACACAGCTTATCAAGTAGAGATGTTCGAAGGCTTTGTACCATTTCGGCGAAATGTCAGCTACTACCACCCTGTCAAAGACTGCCCCATTGAGAAAGTACGGCCACATCCCGAATGGCGTCAATATGCTTCTCAACTACGTTATGGACATTTTGAAATTTCGAAAGAATTTTTTCTCTATGTCTTTGAACAGATGAAGGGAGAATAGGAGGCTGGGACATCCCGACCTCCTATTGTTCGTATCCGATATCATATACTCTATAATTGTTGTAGTAGGGAAAGTTATTGTAGGAATTATGGAGTTTTTTAGGAAAAATCCTACCTACCTTACTGAAAAGTATAAATTAAATCAATAGAAAGATTTATAGAAAACAACCAAATCACATCACAAACCGCCTAGAAAGACCAAGGCTTTTCTGATCAAAATAATACTCTAGGCACTTCCACTTCATCACGTTTTTTAAAAGAAAGAAAAGATCCCATTTACCCCCTTGCAAACCTTTTCACTTTTTGCTAGAATGATGTCAAAAAATTAAGAAGGACAAAATTATGCCACAAAATCTCTTTAAAGAATTAGCTCAACTGGAGCAAGTTGAAGCTCTGGCTCTCGGAGGATCACGGGCCGGCCAACATTTTGACCAAGACTCAGACTATGATGTCTATGTCTACCTGAGCGCTCCTCTCGAGCCAGCCATCCGCCAGGAAATCCTCAGCAAGTACTGCTCCTATATGGAAATCGGCAATCAATTTTGGGAACTGGAAGACGACTGCGTCCTCAATAATGGTATCGAGATTGAGCTGATTTACCGCTCGCTGGACGACTTTGACCAAGACCTGCGAACTGTCG
This sequence comes from Streptococcus cristatus ATCC 51100, assembly GCF_011612585.1. Classification (NCBI taxonomy): domain Bacteria; kingdom Bacillati; phylum Bacillota; class Bacilli; order Lactobacillales; family Streptococcaceae; genus Streptococcus; species Streptococcus cristatus. Next base: position 1,865,515 of record NZ_CP050133.1, read on the forward strand.
TTTTAGAGCACCAAGCCCAGAATTCTTACACTACCTGTATGTGGTACAATCTGATCCACAGCAAGATTCTCTACGATCGAGACGGCCGCTATGCTGCTCTCCAGAGCAAGTACAGTCTGCCCTATCCGGCTGAGCTGAAAAGGAATATCATCAGTAAGCAGCTCCTACTTCTCGACCAAGCTATGCCAGCTTTTTCAAGACAGATCAAAAAGACCCTCAAGCGCCAGGACCTGCTCAGCATTAATCACCGCAGCAGCGAGTTTTTCGCCTCTTACTTTGATGCCCTCTTTGCCCTCAATGAGCAGCTCCATCCAGGCGAAAAGCGCATGCTCCAGTATGCCAAAGAAAATTGCTCCCGCCTGCCTCAGGATTTTGAAGCCAATGTCCAAGACTACTTCCAACATCTCTACCAGCCAGACCAGCAACAGAAAGCGGTCCTAGCCTTGGATAGCCTCTTAGACAATCTTAAGCTCTTGATTGAAGCAGCCATCTAGAATTTCAACAGATAAAAAGCTCATGAACCCAGTTTTTCAGCAGGTTCATGAGCTTTTTACTATTTTCGACAAGCAACCTAAGACTTATTTGTTAAAGATTGATTGTCTGAAGTCGTCTGTCTCACGAAGATAGGCATTGTAAATCTTCTTCTTGAGCAGGTTGACCCAGCTAGCTTCAACACGATTTGTCGCATTGGTAATGTTGCGCACATCCTCCGCGACTGCTTCATCCATCAGCTTCTGCATCTCTGCATACGAGCGAATGGTTACTTGCTTGGTACTGTTAGGATTTCTGAGTTCGTACTCGATGGTGATGGGTTTGAGCTTGGTTAGCTGGTCAATCCGCTCTTGGTACATAGCCTTCTTGAAGGCTGCCCACGAAGCATACTCACCTTTGAATACATTTTCCAAGACCTTCTGGTCTGTCACCAGACCAACATCTCTCCTGAGCCAGCCATCCCAAGTTGTCTTGCCTTCTGCAGCAGCCTCTTCGGAGAATTTCCCTGAAACATAAGGGACGAATCCTTCATGGTAGCCCTTGGCTGCCAGCAATTCATAGGCTGTGCGACGGAACATGACGTCACCCGGCGCCCCATTTGGATTGCTCAAGGCTGAGTAGATTGGCGAGAAGAGGCTGAGACTGAGATAGCCATTGCGTGGATACTGTCCGCTATCCTTATTCTCCCGACGGGTGATGACATCATTGTCAATCAGGGACTCGAAGCTCTTCAGCTGCTTGATTTCCTCGGCAGTAAAGCTGCGCGTCTGGTTGCCAGCATGGGTCTGCTTGCCATATTTATCAGTGATATAGTAATTCTCCATCTTTCTAAACCAATGGAGCTTGGCTGCATCGCTCTGCTTGACCATCGATGTCCCCTCTAGGTAATCCAACGTATAAATCATGTCAAACATGCCATGGACATAGTGCTGCAAATCTGCTGCATTTTGGACACGTTCCTTGAAGTTGTAGGTATGCATCCGTGTCTTAGAGTCCTTGTCCGTCTTGAAGAGGGTATTGAGGGTAATGGTAGGTTCATTTGGACTTGGAGTGGACTGCAAGAGACCACGCGCATAGAGCTCAGCCCCCAGTCCTTCACGACGACCATAGCCTTCAAAGTAGATAGAACCGTCGGAGTTATGGGTCATCTCATGGGTGTAGACAGAGTTCCCATAGTCTTCTAACAAGCGAGCAGCATCAAAGTGGGTGACGCTTCCCGTAGCATAGGCATTGTATCCCTTACTTGGATACCACTTGCCGGCTGGTCCAAAGAATTCCTGCATAGCTAGTGATTTCTTGTCATTAGCTGGAGCCCAATATTTTTTACCATCCTTGTCAACCAATGAGAATCCATCGTAAACCAGAACGGAACGGAAGAGCTTGTCCTTGCTTTCAGGGCTTAGGATCTTATACCAGAAATCATAGTGGTCACGCTGCCATTCAGCTGACTTTCTAACTCGGTCTTCGACATACTCAACCAATTCTGCATCTGTTCGCACCCTGTTATTGGCATCAAGGCGGTAGCGATCATAAGCTCCCATGGAGACAGTGGACATATTGGAGATGACATAGACACCCTTCTCAGTCATGGTCAAGAGTGGCAGGAGCATGCCCTTGTGTTCCCAATTGTCCGCAGTAATCTTGTCATAAACACCGACAGAATACTTGCTCTTGCCCTCGGCTGCATCCTGAAGCTGTCTGGCTTCTGGCACATCCGACTTGGCCTCAACGATGTAGGCTTTTGTATTGGTCTTGAGCCATTCGTTATTGGTCTTATCTGGCAGGAAGAGCTGGCGATAGCTTTCCAGATAGTTAAAGAGACCGCGCTTACCAGTCGCTTCAGAGAGCGAGTTATCGTAAGCCAGATGGTTATTTTTGGCCTTGAGATTTTCAAAACCAGACTGACCGAGTGCAATGATAGTGTCTAGTGTTGAAGCATTATGATTTCCAAAGAAGTCAAACTTATAGGCCGATAAATCCTTGACATTGGTCTTGTCATAGTTGATATTATACCAACGGTTGAGATAGGTCAGACCAAGCAGGAAGGCTTCCTTATTGGCTCTAATCTTCTGAGCCACATAGTCCGCCACGACATCGCCTTCAGTATTGATGGACTTGTCCATAGTTAGCACCTTGCGTAACTCTTCTGCCAACTTGGTCTTGACTTGCTCAAAGGCTGTGTCCAGATAGAGATCATCCAGAGAAGCATCCGCATTCACACCTAAAACAGTTCGCATGGCTGGCGAGTCCAGGACAACCTTGCTCAACTCTGGCAGCACTTGATTGAGAACCCTGCTATAGTCTGATAGGAAGGCTTCTGGTGTATAAAGGAGGTCTAAGCCATTTACAGTGTATTCTGCGATAGCTTGATGTTTGAAGTCTCCTTTATAGGTCAGATTTAGATAATCAACCGTCTTATCCTCAAAGTGCAGCATCAGGCGGTTAATCGCAGTCTTGTTGCTATGGATATCGGTGATCATCTGGTCGCCCTTCATCGGAACCACATCCAGCAAGTACTCCGTAGTGAGCTTGTGATTTTCTGGAAGTTTATTTCCGTAAGCAACGATGGTTTCCTTATTGTAGAATGGCAGGAGTTTTTCCATATTAGCATAGGCTATCAGACGGTCTGCACGAGCATTCTTTTCCTTGCTGTAGTCAACAGTATGGAGATTGAGATTGCTGTCTTCTAGCGTGGTCGTGATGTCTAGTCTCGCTAGTTTCTCTTCGGCCTCGTCCAAGCTTAGGGTAGACGTGACAAACTGATCATTGCCTAAAGTTTCGTTTCCTTCAACGGCATAGGCTTCTCTGATGCGATCATTCTTGTAATCTTGGTCGCCAGAAATGCTGTAAACATTTGTACCGCTGACATTGCTGATAACATTGTCAATCAAGCCATTGAAATAATTAGAACCAACTACTCCGCCGATTTGACCATTCTTCGTAGAATTTTGGATCTTTCCAGTCACATAAGAACGGCTGATGCGAGCATTGTCTTCCAAACGACCGACCAAACCGCCGAAGCGATGTTCGTTTGTTCGAGCACCTGCTAGAATGGTCACATTCGCCCTGCTCTGACTGAGCAAGGAATTTCTTCCTTTGAGGTTGGCAACCAAACCGCCGACATTATAAGACTTATACTGCTTGTCATTGGTCTGGATAGTTCCAGTAAAGGAGCTGTTGGTGATTTGACTATTGCTTGCAACAACGACCAAACCAGCCACCTGGGACGCATTGCCCACTACCGACACTCTACCTTGAGCAGAAACATCCGTGATTTGCGCATTATCTGCACTACGAGCCAAGGCAGCAGAGTCATAGGTGCCGACAATATTGACCTCTTTCAGGTCCAGATTAGAAATAGAGGAACCGCTCTTGAGGTTTTCAAACAAAGGTTTGGCTAGATTATAAATCGCATACTGCTTGCCATTGTGATTACCAGTCAGACTGCCTGTGAAGTTTCCTCGGAGATAGACATAATCCGCAGGTGCCAGACTGACCTCGCTCGCATCCAAATCGGCTCCTAGAACAAAGTTGCCAGCCATATTTTTCTTCATGGCGTCTACCAAACCAGCAAAACTCGTATAGACATTTTGCTGACTAGGCACTGCCCTGCTGATATAGAAGTCATAGCCAGACTTGTAGCCTGTGTCGCCCTCTTGTACCAGCTCAGGTAGAGAGACCCTTACCTTGTAGACAGCCTTGCCATCCTTCTGGCCTTCTGCCATGCTGTGAACCGGCAGGAGCATGTCCTTGGATTCACTTGATTTGACTTTGACAAAGTAGTTAGCCAGGTCCGTAGGTATAGCGCTCATGGAAACGACACGCTTGAACTGATCCTTTTCTTTTCTGTAAAACTCTGCCGAATCAATATCACGGAAGGAAATCTTCTTGTATTGCAACTCAAAGTTGCGGCTATCTTTTTCAAGGTCAGTCAGGCTGCCAGCATCAAGTTCATAAGTCAGCTTGGTTTTTAGCGTATAGCCTGTGTAGTAGTCTAAGTCGTCAATCTTCAGACTTCCTGTCACATTGTCAATCGGAAGCGAGTGGACAAGCTGGTCTCCCTTGTACAATTCAGCTGTCGCTGAGCGCAAGGATTTTGTCTTGTCTTCCAATCTGTATTGAACCGTGACCGACTTGTCCTCTGGATTTTCTGTCAGACTTAAGATTGAAACTGTCGGCTTAACCTTAGGCACACCATTTAGAGCCGTCTTGCTTGCTGTCAGGCTGGCAAAAGCTTGATTGACCTGCACTTGTGTAGCGGTTTGATTATTCAGAATTCCTTCTGCCTTGGCCAATTCGTTTGTATAGGCTGCTTTCTTATCTGCATCAGCATTCTTATATTGGACGGTCGTCTGCACAGTGCTACCCAAATCATGTTCATTCCGCAAGCGTGTTTTGTCTACTTCAAGACCCTGTAACTGAGCCTTTGCTTGATTGATTTGGTCCACCAGCTGATTGACTTCTTCTTGGCTGGCTTGTGACTGATTGAGAAGCGTATGACCTGCCGCCAAAGCAGTATCATAAGCTGCTTGGCGACTTTGACTATCGTTGAAATAACGAGCCTGAGCCTTGATTTGCTCCGCTTCTGTCAGTAGATTGTGAAGCGAAATCAAATCGAACTCTTTCAAGGCTTCCACTTGCGGTGCATCGCTTGGTACCATGTGCGGTTTTATTGTGCCAACTTTGACAAGCTGAGCAACTGCTGCCCGCGTTTCCTCATTGGACAACTCTTTACGGTCAATTTCCTGACCGTTGGAAGTATAGATACGAGTCTTGATGGTCCGTTCGCCCTGAACACCTGGAGTGACGATTTGACGAGCACCTTGGACAAGTTCATCCGTTTCTTCCTCTCGCGTGGTGAAGGCGATTTTCTCTACTCGCGTTTCATCCCTATAAGTCAGCGGATATTCTGGTAAAGCGGGCTCTTGTGGCGCGGGGCTCGGTACCATATGTGGCTTGGCGGTACCGATTTTGACAAGCTGCGTGACTGGAGCCAATGTCTCCTCGTTGGACAACTCTTGACGGGCAAGTTCTTGGCCGTTGGAAGTATAGATACGAGTCTTGATGGTCTGTTCACCCTGAACACCTGGAGTGACGATGTGGCGGGCACCTTGGACAAGCTCATCCGTCTCTTCCTCTCGCGTAGTGAAATCGATTTTCTCTACGCGCGTTTCATCCTTATAAGTAAGTGGATACTCTGGTAAAGCGGGCTCTTGCGGAGCGGTGCTCGGTACCATATGTGGCTTAGCGGTGCCGACTTTGACAACCTGCGTGACAGGGGCTAAAGTTTCCTCGTTAGACAACTCTTGACGGGCAAGTTCTTGGCCGTTGGAGGTATAAACTCGAGTCTTGATGGTTCGCTCGCCTTGAACACCTGGAGTTACGATTTGACGAGTGCCTTGGACTAGCTCATCCGTTTCTTCCTCTCGCGTGGTGAAATCAATTTTCTCTACTCGCGTTTCATCCTTATAGGTCAGTGGGTACTCTGGTAAAGCGGGCTCTTGCGGCGCAGTGCTCGGTACCATATGTGGCTTGGCTGTGCCGACTTTGACAAGCTGCGTGACTGGGGCTAGCGTCTCCTCGTTGGACAATTCTTGGCGGGCAATCTCTTGACCGTTGGAACTATAGATACGAGTCTTGATCGTACGTTCGCCCCGTACACCTGGAATGACGATTTGACGAGCGCTTTGGACAAGTTCATCTGTTTCTTCTTCTCGCGTAGTGAAATCGATTTTCTCTACTCGCGTTTCATCCTTATAGGTCAGCGGATATTCTGGTAAAGCAGACTCTTGCGGAGCGGTGCTCGGTACCATGTGTGGCTTGGCTGTGCCAATTTTGACAACCTGCGTGACGGGGGCTAGCATCTCCTCGTTGGACAATTCTTGGCGGGAAATTTCCTGACCATTAGAAGTATAAACTCTAGTCTTGATGGTACGTTCGCCCTGCACACCTGGAGTGACGATGCGACGAGCGTCCTGAGGTAACTCATCAGTATATTGTTCCTCGATGTTAAAAGCAATCTTCTCCACACGAGTTTCATCCTTTGCAACCAACTCTAACTCAGGAAGTTCATGGACTGGAGCGGTATCAGGGACTGTTCCATAACTAGTAAGCTCAGGAACCTCGTGCACAGGAGCGGTATCGGGGACCGTGCCATACACAGTTAACTCAGGGACTTCGTGCATAGGGGCGCTATCTGGAACTGTACCATAAACAGTTAATTCAGTGACTTCGTGTACGGGAGCGCTAGCAGGGACCGTGCCATACACAGTTAACTCAGGGACTTCGTGCACGGGGGCGGTATCTGGAACGGTGCCATACACAGTTAACTCAGGCTTCTCGTGCACGGGAGCAGTGTCGGGAACCGTGCCATAATCAGTTAACTCGGGTTTCTCGTGCACGGGGGCGGTATCGGGAACCGTGCCATAATCAGCTAACTCAGGGGTCTCGTGCACGGGAGCTGTATCGGGAACCGTGCCATAACTAGTTAGCTCGGGGACTTCATGCACGGGGGCAGTAGCAGGGACTGTTCCATAATCAGTGAGCTCGGGAACCTCGTGCACGGGAGCGCTAGCAGGAACGGTGCCATAGCCAGGCAACTCGGGTACCTCATGAACCGGAGCGCTATCTGGGACTGTTCCATAGGCAGTTAACTCAGGGTCCTCGTGAACTGGAGCGGTATCTGGAACTTTGCCATAACTAGTGAGCTCTGGAACTTTATGGATTGGAGCACTAGCAGGAACGGTGCCATAGCCAGTTAACTCGGGTTTCTCATGGACTGGAGCACTAGCGGGAACCGTGCCATAGCCAGTTAACTCAGGGACTTCATGCACGGGAGCTGTATCGGGAACCGTGCCATAATTAGTGAGCTCTGGTTTCTCATGGGCTGGAGCACTAGCGGGAACCGTGCCATAGTCAGTTAACTCGGGAACTTCATGCACGGGGGCGCTAGCAGGGACTGTGCTATAACTAGTAAGCTCGGGTACCTCTTGCACAGGAGCGGTATCGGGAACCGTGCCATAGCCAGACAAATCTGGTTTCTCATGAACTGGAGCTACATCTGGAACGGTGCCATAACTAGGCAACTCAGGCTTCTCGTGCACGGGAGCAGTGTCGGGAACGGTGCCATAGCCAGTTAACTCGGGAACTTCGTGTACAGGAGCATTATCAGGAACTGTACCATAATCAGTGAACTCGGGGACTTCGTGTACAGGGGCATTAGCAGGAACAGTGCCATAACCAGTTAACTCGGGTTTCTCATGCACAGGAGCGCTATCCGGAACCGTGCCATAACTAGTAAGCTCGGGAACCTCGTGCACAGGAGCGGTATCGGGGACCGTGCCATAGCCAGTTAACTCAGGGACTTCGTGCACGGGAGCGGTATCTGGAACCGTACCATAATCAGTTAATTCAGGAACTTCGTGTACAGGAGCATTATCAGGAACGGCGCCATAATTAGTGAGCTCTGGGACTTCGTGTACAGGGGCATTAGCGGGAACAGTGCCATAACCAGTTAACTCAGGCTTCTCGTGCACAGGAGCATTAGCAGGAACGGTGCCATAGCCAGTTAACTCAGGAACTTCGTGCACAGGGGCATTAGCAGGAACGGTGCCATAACTAGTAAGCTCAGGGACCTCCTGTACGGGAGCGGTATCAGAGACTGTGCCATAGCCAGACAACTCGGGTTTCTCGTGCACGGGAGCGCTATCGGGAACCGTGCCATAATCAGTGAACTCGGGAACCTCGTGCTCGGGAGCGCTATCCGGAACGGTGCCATAGCCAGACAACTCGGGTTTCTCGTGCACGGGAACGCTAGCTGGAACAACGCCATAGCCAGTTAACTCGGGTTTCTCATGGACTGGAGCAGTATCGGGAACGGTGCCATAACTAGTGAGCTCGGGAACTTCGTGCACGGGAGCAGTATCGGGAACGGTGCCATAATCAGTGAGCTCAGGAACTTTATGGATTGGAGCTTCTTTAGGAACAGCCTTATTTGCTGCAGTCCCGACTAAAACAACTTCTGAAACAGGCTCAGTGGTTACTTGATCAGAAATCTGCTTGCTCTCTACGACTTTTCCCTCAACACTATAGTGGCGTGTTACGATCTTGCGAATCCCTGGAATGCCCGCACGGATCACTCGAGATTGTCCTTCGGCTAAGTCATCTGAATACTGATACTCCGTTTTATAGGGGATTTCTTGAGTCTGGGTCCTTGCTTGACTTGTAAATTGCAGCTCTGGTCGCTCATGAACAGGTGTTTGACGAGCAAATTGTCCTTCTTTAGCAGCAATCTCCTCCCTTTCCTTCTGGGAGAGATAGTCTCCGCCAGCAGGCTGCGCCTCTTTCGGAGCCTCAGACTTGCTAGAACGACTTGCTAGATCTTTCAACTGCTGATCAGGCTGACTCGCTGGAGTTTCCTTTTGCGGAGCTGGAAGCTGAGAATTTCCAGTTTGAGCTAGTTGATGCTGCGCTTCTTTTTTAAGGTAACCAATATACTGGTAGCCAGCAATTTTCAATGGTTCTGGCAACTGATCGCCAACGGCCAACGTCAGACTTTGATTATAGGCAGCCAAATCCATACTGCTGATTGCCAAAACAGAAGCTGGCAGAAGCACAGAACCCAAGCCTGTCACAAGCAAAATAGAAGACAGGTATCTCTTGCCATTTTTCCCTCGCGCCAGCACCAAAACAACCAAGGCCAGACCTGTAGCTGCAAAAGCCGATCCCAAAAGGCCTGACTCGCCTGTCTTAGGGAGCTTTCCTAACAAGCTTTCCTGCCTTGTCGGACGGTAAACCAAATAATAAGCTTCCGAATTTTCTTCCGCAAATTTGGGTAGTTCCTTCACGATAGCAGCTTTTTCAGCCTCAGTCAGATCGCTCTCTACCACATAGTGATACTGAACGAGGGTAGACTGATTGGCAGACACTTCCGCTGCCTCAACAGAGCTGACAGCTCCTCCCATTGTGGTACACAAAAAGAAGCTTCCGATAGTAGCGGAAACTAGACCTACAGACAGCTTTCTAAAAGAATAGCGCTGGTATATGTCACCAGTGACTCTTTTTTTCATAAAATTCCCTTTTCTTCATATAATAAACTAATAAAAATTTTACTGGATTTTACTCTAAATTGCAATCCCTTAGCCTGATAAAATACTCTTCTTTCAGTTGTCGACAGGGAGAAACCCCCTTTCATTTTCAGCGAAAAGTAAAAAGCAGATTCCCTGGGAGAGAACCTACTGTTTACAGATCATCCAAGCCCCAAATCCAACTCAAAGAGGCCGTACTCATGCTTGTCCCCTTGCAATTCTGCTGCATAATGGCGCGTGACGGTATTTTGGTGAATCAAGGCACCGATAGCCGAGGCTTGCCGTTTCTGCGCTTCTTTAAAAATCGGATAGGCCAAGGCAGATCCCAATCCCAAGAATTCTTCATCCACTCCTAGATACATAATCGTATAACGTTTGGCAAAGCGCTTGGTCCAGAAAAGCTTGGCTAGGTTGAGAGGAGTCGGTTTTTGATAAACCAAAGAGCCGTAGTCCGGCATGGTAATCAGAAAACCAACTAACTTGCCCTCCTTATAGGCCAGCTTAACCATGGAAAAATCAAGAATATACTGGTATTTTTGAAAAATCTGACTGAACTGCTGACTGGAAATAGACCGATAAATTGGGAAATCTTGATAGAGGCGATTGAGGAGCTCAAAAACCTGCAGCGAAGCTTCTTCCCAGTCCTTCTTTTTGGGAGAGCAAATGGTGAAACCCGCTTTTTCAAAAGATTCAAAACGATGAGCCAGCTTGTCCTGATGAGTCTGATTGCTAACCTTGGGATAAAAATTGGACAGATAGAGTTCTTTGATCTCAAAACCAGCAGCCTGCCAGAGCTGGGGGTAATAGGCTGGATTATGAGGTTCTCCAGTAAAAGGGAGCTCCTCTGTTCCAGTCAGCTGCATTCGATAGCCCAGCCAAAAACTTGCTTGTACGGGGCCGATTATCTTAATCGCTCCGAGACTGCGAGCAAAACCTGCTAAATGTTCGATAAAAGCAGATGAAATCTGCTGGTCATTGATCGACTCGAAAAATCCCAAGTAAGCAGTCTCATCCCCTGGATAGAAGGTCAGAAGCCCTCGAATACAAGGCCGACTGTCCACATATCCAATAAAAGCATAGGTTTCTAAGTCAGAACTCAGCGGGTGACTGCCCTCAATCAAAGCCAGCTCTTCCTCTTCCGACTGCATGAGGTGGTCTGGCTGGTAAATCCGCTTGGGCAGAGCTAGAAAATCATCCAGCCCTGCAGTATTGGGTTTGACAGGTTTAATTTGCAGCATGGTCTTCCTCCTTGATCAGTCGAATCTTGCCAGTAAGGCCATCCATCTCAATCCAGTTGCCATTTCGCAGCTGGCTGCAGGCGCCTCTGACATTGACAATAGAGGGAATACCCAACTCGCGGGAAATAATAGCCGTGTGCGAGAGCAAAGACCCCTGCTCAGCAATGACACCCTTGGCTTGGGTCAGAAAATAGACCCAGCCTGGATCGGTCATCTTGGTCACGATAATCCGATCCTGAGCAGACTCAATCTCCTGCACATCTTCCACGACCAAAACCTGAGCCTTAACGCAGCCAGGCGAGCAGCCAATTCCTTGTAAGGCTTGATTGCCCGTATTGTGACTGCTGGTGTGGTTTTGCGGTTTCAGGTATTTCTCAAAGACCTGTCCAGCAAAAACATAGCGACTAAAGGTTGGTAGTTCCTTATCAGCCTCCAACTTCTCCCGACGCTCGGCTATCAAGCCACTAACATCTCTGGGCTTTCTGGTCAACTCAAACAATTCTTCCTTGGTCAAGTAAAAAACATCGTCAGGCGTAGCCAGCAGCCCTTGCTCGGCTAATTGCTGACCAAGTGTTCGGAAAATCTGCCGCATCATGCCGTAGATCCGTGTGCGGTTTAAGCGGGAGCTTTCCCGATATTTAACACCAGTCATGGCTCGCTTGCGAAGAAAATTCGCCCACCAGCCTGATTTTTGCACCTCTTCTTCAAGTTTCTGAGGGGCCAGCTTCTTCTCCTCTTGCTGGCACATTTGCAGCAGGAGCTTAAGCAGACGCTCTGGGTGCGTTCGGAAGGTTGGAGTTTCTAACTTCAACTCTTCCGGAGCTCGATCACCAAATTCATGGATAAAATGGGCAATTTCTTGGATCAAAGGGTGCTGACGACTTAGAAAGACTGCTGGACTTTCACTTGCCATGGCCTGTCTAATCGCTGCATTTTCTTCCGCTTTCAACTGAGCTGTTAAAGACTGCAGCGCCAAAGCCGGCCGCATACTTTCAATCTGCTCAATTCCTGCAATCTCAGCCTGAACAGCACCGCCGCGACGCGACTTCTTTAGGAGTCCAGTATAGACAAAAGCATAGAGGTCATTGACCAGCGTAATGTCCCAGTGAGCCAGAATATCCTCTTTTAGCTTGCTGACTAAGGCAATTAAGGTCTCTGCATCTGCGTCAGGAGAAAAGCTCGCTTCGTATTCGCGCTGAATCTGGGCAAACTGCTCTTCCAATTGCCTCATTTGCTTGGGTGCCGTCCAAAACTCTCGAATAATGCGAAGCATGATTTGCAGGCGTTTGAAAGCAGATAGGTGCACCGGCATCTGAGGTACCTCTGTCTCTCTCACTCCCAGCATATCCTGCCAGATTGGAATGATTTTCTTTGAAAAAGGCAGAAGCTGCAAGAGCTGATACCAGCTCTGAATCTGGTAATAGACTCGGCTATTGACCGGCTGCAGCATATTTTGAAAGGTGACTTCATAGGCAACCAACTCTGGAGCATCCTTGCCAACCAAGCGCTGGGCCAAACTTCGAAAAATACTGGCATAGGCCTCTTGGATAAAGCTAATGGTCAGAGGACTGGAAACGCCCGGATAGCTCTCTACAATGTTGCTGTTATCCAGAATAATCCGCTGTCCCTCTGGCAAGGTGGTAATAGGTCGTGCCTGCAAGAGATAGAGTTGGCCATTTGCGAAGGTGAACTCCATATCCATATAAGGTCCGAAAAGCTGACTCACCTGACTAGCCAAGGCCTGTAACTCCTCGAGTTGTTCCAGTGATAAGTCTGGTGAGTCCTCCGTCTGCTCCGTATAAAAGAGCTGGTCCTTGGGATGAAGCGTCACCATTGTTGTAGGAATCTTATCCTCGACAACCTTATTGCCCAAGCCCCGACCGATGACAATGATATGCTCGTTCAGAATGCCCTTGGGATTAGCTGTGAAGTAAATCCCAGACAAGTCTCCCTCCTGCATAACTTGAACAAGGCAAATCATCTGTGCCTGCTTCAAGGATAGTCCCTGCTCAAACAGATAACTAAGAGCTGACTCCTGATAAAGAGAGAGCAAGGTCGCTTGAATAGCTTCTTTAAGTCCTTCTGGCTTCACATTGAGCTGGCTTTCAAACTGACCGGCAAAGGATGAAGCCTTGCCATCCTCAATAGTAGCTGATGAGCGGACTGCAAAGCGACAGTCTGTCTGAGAAAACTCCTGCCGAATCCAGTTTTCTGCCGCTGTCAAATCTTCCCGCGCAAACTGCTCTTTAGCCCAGTCCTGCAGTTGCTGACTGAGTTGGGACAAGTCCAACTCTCCAGACCGATAAGCTTCTTCCATCCGCTCCAAGTCAGCAGAGCTGGCAGATTCTTGAAAAAAGTCAAAAGCAAACACTGCAAAGTCAGGAATCGGCAAACCAGCAGCCTGCATTTTCAGCAAATGATAGGCCTTGCCTCCGACCTGGTCAAGCCCTGTCTGCTTGATCCTTTTCATCAAAGTACCCCCATCAAGAGATAAACAGCAACGGACAGAACCATGGTCGTCTCCGTGATGTAAGTATAACGCTCCACCCGCTCCCGTATATTAAACCGAGTCGGATCCTTGATAAACTGCTCAAACTGGACAGTCATCCAGATAACATTCAGCACCAAGACCACCACTCCGACATGGGAAATATTCCAGAGGAGAGCGAAATTGGTCAAGATATCCAGCAGAGTCACCACCTCGATAAAGCGAGTGGCTTTTTTGTAGCCAAAAAGCTTAGAATAGGTTACATACTCTGTCTCATCTTTTGGCGCCCGAATCTTGCGGCAGACTTCCCAGATCAGACTTGGGAAATACATGGTAAAGGCCAACAAGACGGTCGGCAGGGACAAGAGGGGCAGATTGTACTTGTAGCAGACAAAAGAAATGGTATAGAGATTCAAAATCATCATGACCGGATTATGGGTCACCAGAGCCAGTGGCAGAGAATTTTGAATCTTGTCACGCTTGAAGAACCAGAAGGACATGAGAGTTCCGTAGATATAGAGAAAGAGGAACCAGCCGATATTGTTCATAAAGAGAACATTGAGAAGCACAGACACAGTTACGATAAAGCTGAGGGCAATAGCCAGGTCCTTCTTTTTCACTCGTCCAGATGGCAGAGCCCGATGAGGAAAGAGACGTCTGTCGGTCTCGTAGTCCTTGAAATCATCTGCGATCCGCAGAATCATCAGAAAGACAAAAATCGTAAAAATCCCAATCAACTCCTGATGGTCAAAGTGAAAGGTGGTCACTCCGTCATTGAGCAGGAGAACAAAATAAATCTCAAAAAACATGATGGCAGCCACAAAAAAGCGCGGCAGCAAAGGAAACATTTCCTTATAATAAACAGCTAATCGTTTAAACATAGCTTTTCTCCAATCTTTTCACCCATTTGAATCTGGGTTTCTATTCCGAGGTCTGAGTAAGTCAGGATATCCTGATCCAAGCGAATCGTGCCTGTCGGATAGAGAACAAGAATGGTTGAGCCGCCCAGACCAAAGCAACCCTTCTCCTGCCCCCTGACCAAACTGTCCTGACTGTGATTGTATATTCTTCCGACCAAGAGAGCCCCTACTTCCATCTGCAGGACAGGTCCTAGGTCGGTATCTAAAAGACAGTATTCTCTTTTATTTTCCTTGTAAATCAGGCGCCACTTCTGGGCTACCTGCCTGACCGTATGCAGGCGGCCCTTGATTTTTTGTCTTTGGGTAATTCTGCCGGATTCAGCTGCCAGATAGCGGTGCAGGTCTTCCACTCCCAAACGATAGACAAGCGCTGTTCCGCCACTGAACAGCTGAGCCAACTCCTCATCCAGCAGTAAATCAGCTAGCCTGTATGTCTGCCCCTTTATCGTCAGCTGCAAGTCCTGACTGATGGTAAAAGCTTCTAGCTTGGCATCTGCCACTGCCAGTACTTGACGGTCAGGACAGATTGGACGCAGAGCGGGCTTGATTCTTCGCTGGAAGAAAGCCGCGAAGCTAGAATAGGGGCCATCTTCATAGTCAGCCAGATTCAGCTGATAATTTTCCACAAAAGCTGCTATTTTCTTGCGAGAAAAAGGAGTGTAGTCTTTCAAAGTCAGAAGATAAGACAGGCTAGGTCGGGTCAAGATAGGCAATAAGAAGCGACCCCAAGCAGTACCATAAAGCTTGTCTAACAGACTCGACTTGTATTCTGTCGGTTCCACTACTTGGCCAGTCCTTCTCTGATAGACCTTAACCATGGGGGAGAACCCCCAGACCAATCAGACTTGCAACAGCTAAAATCGCGAAGGCTAGATAGGCCAGTTTATTAGGCTTGGGAATGCGGCAGTTGTAGACAAATAGAAAGGTCAGCAAAAGAGACAGGCCCAGCCATACCCAAGCAAATAGAGCAGGCGCCATCCATTGACAGACCAGATAGGTCAGAGGGAAAAAGAGGGCGCTGTAAGTCACGGGCAAGCCGATAAAATAAGAGCCAGATCCTTCATCATGCTTGGCCAAGCGGTTAAAATGCGCCAAGCGCGTGACCGCAGCCAAGACATAGAGAACAGCCAAGATGATATTGGCCGCTCCCAAGGGTAGCTGGGTCATGAGGAGCACAGCCGGAAGAGCCGCAAAGCTAATCATGTCGCAGAGCGAATCAATCTCAATGCCGAAGCGCTTCTGACTTTCAGTCCGCTTCATCCGTCGCGCCACCACGCCATCAAAGAGGTCACAGATACCGCTAACGATAAAGGCCATCATGGCCAGACGCAGCTGGGACTGAATGACGGCATAGACTGCCAACAGTGCAAAAGCAGCGCCAATATAGGTCAGGATAACAGATTTATCGTATTCACCGATAAACAAAGGTTCATTCTTCTTCATGAATTCTTATTTCTCCTCTTCTTCCATCTAGAGTAACCAGCATGCCAGTTTCTAGCAGCTGAGTCGCATTCTTGGCGCAGACCAGAGCTGGAATCCCACATTCCCGAGCGACAATAGAGGCATGGCAGAGAACCCCACCGTACTCTGTCACAAGACCGCCTAGAATACCAAAAACATAGCTCCAGCCCGTATCTGTATAGCGAGTGACAAGAATTTCTCCCGGTTCAATCGTCTCAATATCAGCCAGATCCAGGAGGACTCGAACCCGACCGGTTACCTGACCGCTGCTGGCTGGCATTCCCGTCAGCAGGGCCTGACTCTCATGGACCACCTCTTCCAAGCTCATCTCTTTGTCGGTCAAATCACCCACTGGCCCAAAATTCCGATAGGCCTGGCAATAATGCCGATTATCAGCTGCTTCTTCTTGAAGCTGGTCTGCAGTCTTTTGCCCTTCCATAAAGGCAGTCAGACTTTCTTTCTTAATGTAAAAAATATCTTGTTTATTTTTCAGAAAGCCTCGCTTTTCATAGGCTCGGCCGAGTTTGAGGCTAATCTGACGAATGAGGTGGTAATAGCGCGTGGAAATATCCTTGAACTCCTCTCGCCACCAGAGCAAGTTCCGCAGGTCTTGACTGATTTTTTCTATCTTTTTCTGCTTGGATCGAGATAGATGAGCCAAATCCAGCTCAGACTCTGAGACAGGACTGAACGAAGCTTTGGCCGCTTGGTAATACGCTGAATCAACAACTAACTGTTGGACCGCTGTCAAAACCTGATGAGCAGCTTCTTCATAACTAGCTACTCGCAAGTCCAGCTCCCGTGCCGAGTGATAGCCAAAGTCCTTTTGGAAATCCTGAATCTTAATAAAATCTGCTCGCTCAGGATATTGCGCTGCAAGTCCCTGCAACTCTTCCACCGATAGCTTCAACCAATCGTTTGTCAGTTTCTCATCTGCCAAAACAAGATCCGCAGCTTCCAACATCTTAGCTAGAGGCTTGGTATGCGAAACATTTCCCAACTTAGCTATCAGTTGGAAAAATTCATCAACCGTCAGCCATTTGAGGAGACTGGTCTTTTTCATGGACAGCTGGACCGTATTGATGTAGGCCTGCCAGAAATAAGTTACCTCACTGTCTAAATAAGCCTGATTTAGCACGAACTGCCAAAGACTCTCGACCTGATGTAGCGGGCTTTGGTCGTTCAGTTCTCCTATTTCTTGATTCAAGCGGGTAAATTGCTGGCGCAGCTCTTGAAGCTTCTGTGGTGCCTGATGCAGAAAAGTCTTAGTTACTTTTTGCGTTTTCAAAGCTACCTGCAGGAAATTCAAGAGCAAGGCTGGACTTAATTTACTGGTAAAACCTTGACCTTGGTAGTCTTTATTAACTCCTAGCTCATCATCAAAGTCTCGCTCAATATAGCCCGGAATCTGCTCCATGCCTTGCTTGACCACACCTAAGTTCCAGAAGGGCCGGGCATAGTGCAGACGCATCAGCGGTGGCATCACACCATCTGGCTCTAGGCCAATTGCCAGCAAAAAGCTAGAAAGGGCCTCTTGCCAAGAATGGCGGTAAAGGCTCCACATCAAGTTGGGACAAGGCTGAGCCGCCACTCCTCCATCCCGAAAATTAGCTGTCGTCCAGCGGCCACTGTCAATTCTAGTTGGTACTGTTGTGATGGGCCGAGCCTGCAGCAGATAGACTTGCTCTTGGACAGCACACCACTCAATATCCATAGGCCGACCAAAATACGCTACAATCTGCAAAACTTGCTCGTGCAGCTTCTGCAAGACTGCCAGAGAGATTTCAACATTTTCACACTGGCTCCAGTCTGGCTTGTACCAAGGAAGTGTCAGCTGCTCAGGATTGACTTGACCACTAACCAAGATATCAGCCGATCCTTTTACATACTCCAACAGAATGGTCTGGTCCTGATTAGTCGCTACGTCTAGGGAAAAGCAGACGCCGCTGAAGTCAGGTTCTATCTGCTCCTGAATCAGCACTGCCATGGCAAAATCCTTATCAGCAAGATCCTGACGCTGCCAGTAGGCCAAAGCTTCTGGATTAAAGAGGGAGAGCAGACAAGACCGAATGCCCTGCTCAATTTCTGACAGTGTCCGGCAATTGCCAATCGAGTCATATTGACCGGCAAATGACATGACCTGTCCGTCTTCTAAAAGGGCACTGCTGCGAACAATATAGGTTTGGTTTTCTTGACAAAAGTTTGCCAACTCCTCCTGCCAAGTTGGGTCCAAGGGATAGTGCTGTAAACGCTCCGCAATTTCCTCTTTGCCCAGTTCAATTAATTCTTTAAGTCCCTGTTTTGAGTATTCTGGCAGAGCTGCTCTTAGCCAAGTCATGACTTGGTCCGCGGGCAAAATCAAACTCTTAGGAACCGAAAACCCCAGTTGACAGAGGCTGATTAACTGATTGATTTTACCGCCATAGACGGCCGAAGGCTCTTTTTCCAGCCATAGTTCTTTCATCAAAAACTCCCATCTCACATACGATTTTTTCTAAGCTTAGCCCAGTAGAGCAGACGATTGACTCCCAGATGCGTACCCGCCCCTAGGATTAGAATGCCCAACATCTGCTGCCAAGACAGAGGGATATAGAAAAGCAAGAAAATAATACAGCCAATCAAGGAATCAATCTGGTCAATCCAGATAAATGTCCATTTCCAGCCATTCTCCGCCGTCTTGCCCTCTCTGATTTTCAAACGGCGCTTGATAAAGCTATTGGGCAGTTCAAACAAAACATAGGCCAGCCCCAAAAGAGCCCCAAGCACCAGATTAAACAGCACGGTATTTTCGTAGAAGGCATAAACTAAATGCAGTTTCTCTAGACTAGGAAGACTCTTCAAGAGCAAGCCCCAAAGGATCTGAGCCAAAGCTCCCCAGACAATCATGCCAAAGAAACCTTTCCAGGTCTTGTTAGCCCCAAACAGCCTCTTTCCGTCCTTTAAAACCAGTCCAGCATCCATGGGTCGATAAGCCGCCTCTAGCAGTGAAGACTTGCAAAAGATCATATTGAGAACCCCAGCTAGAATGACCGGCATCAGGGTGATATATAAAGCAAGAATCGAGAGCATACTTATTTCCTATTCTTTTTATGAAGATCAGTCTGAAAAATCAAGAGATTCCTCAAACTTTTATATATCATTATACCATAAGTCGTAAAGCCCTTTTCCAATAAGCCCGACACATCTGTCGCATCTGACAAGGAGCAACCATGTCTGCCATTCCGCTTTATCAACTCCAAAGCCGCCTATTAGAATAATATCGCCTTTAAACCACACAAAAAGCCTCATAAGAACTTCTAAGGAAACCAGCATCTGGTCTATTAAAAGTTACTTATGAAGCCTATGAAATGCTCCTTGTCTCTAGAAAGAAGTAAGCTATTTTTGCTTGGTCGTAAACCACTAACCTTCAAAAGGCGCGCAATTCTTTCATCTATTTTTAGTGTCTAGCAGAATGGTCACTGGTCCATCATTTACCAATTCAACCTGCATATCTGCTCCGAACACGCCCGTCTTGACTGGCACTTGCTCAACTAACAGCTGGTTAAACATGTCATAAAAGGGACTAGCCATATCCGGCTTGGCTGCACCTGTAAAGGCTGGCCGATTTCCCTTTTTGGTATCTGCATGGAGGGTAAATTGGGAAATGGAAAGAATTTCCCCTCCAATATCTTGAACAGAAAGATTCATCTTATCTTCCGCATCGGAAAAAATCCGCATATTGACAATCTTCCTGACCGCATAGTCCATATCTTCCTGACTATCATCAGGCCCGACACCTACCAAGAGCAGGAGACCTTGTCCAATGCTGTTGTGCAGCTGCTGGTCAATACTGACCTGAGCACGTTTGACGCGCTGAATGACAATTTTCATATCTTTTCCTTTTTCTGACTACTATCTACTCTGACAGGCTTGCACTTAGCCATTGGTCCGTTTGACCGAGTAGACCTCTGGTACACTCTTAATCTTATCCACCACCGTCGTCAGCATGGACAGGTTGGCAATGCCAAAAGAAACATGGATATTAGCAAATTTCATATCTTTAGTTGGCTGGGCATTAACCGTTGAGATATTTTTGGTGGTATTGGACAGCACCTGCAGCACATCGTTAAGGAGGCCAGACCGATTAAGACCATAAATATCAATGTGGGCTATATACTCTTTAGTCGAATTATTTTCTTCCCATTCCACATCAAGCAAGCGCTGTTCGTAATTTTCCTGAGCCTTGAGATTCATGCAGTCCTGCCGGTGGATAGCCACACCGCGCCCCTTGGTAATATAGCCGACAATGTCGTCACCCGGTACAGGATTACAGCATTTGGCAATCCGAATGAGGAGACCAGATGCTCCTTGAATGACCACACCGCCTTCATGCTTGACCTTGAGGGTGTCTTTTTTGTTCTCGACCTTGACTTCGCCGCCCTTGACCAATTCCTCTGCTTCTGCTCTAGCCTTGGCTCGCTCTTCCTCACGGCGCTCTTTTTCTGTCAGACGGTTGAAAATACTAATGGCACCGATCTCACCGAAACCAATTGCCGCAAAAAGCGCTTCTTCGGTCTTATAGCTGGTTTTTTGCAGCACTTCTTCCATGTGCTTCTTGTCCATGTACTTATTGGCTACATATCCATTCTCCTGAAATTGAGCCTGCAAGAGCTCCCGTCCTTTAGAGATAGATAGCTCCTTGTCTTGATTTTTAAAGAACTGACGGATTTTATTTCTAGCCTTGCTGGTCTTGACAAGATTAAGCCAGTCACGACTCGGTCCAAAGGAATTGGCATTGGTGATGATTTCCACCTGATCCCCAGTCTTCAGCTTGGTATTGAGCGGCACCATGCGGCCATTGACCTTAGCTCCTGTCGCCTTCTCCCCAACCTTAGTATGGATCTCATAGGCAAAATCAATGGGTCCTGAGTCCTTAGGCAAAGAACGCACTGCTCCATCTGGTGTGAAGACATAGATTTCCTCAGCCAGATAGCTTTCCTTAACCGAATCAACAAACTCCTTGGCATCACCAGACTGATTCTGCAATTCCATCAATTCCTTGATCCAATTCATCCCGATGGCAGATTCCTTGCCGTCAACCTGACCCTTAATTCCTTTTTTATAGGCCCAGTGAGCAGCGACCCCGTATTCTGCCACTTCGTGCATTTCCTTGGTCCGAATCTGAAACTCAATCGGACCTTTAGGACCGTAAACGGTCGTATGGATGGACTGGTAGCCGTTGGCCTTGCGATTGGCAATATAATCCTTGAAACGCCCCGGCATGGGTTTCCAAAGCTCATGGATGTAGCCCAGCATGGCATAGACATCACTGTGAGTGCTCAAAATGCAACGAATGGCAATCAGATCGTAGATCTCATCAAATCGCTTCTTCTTGTCCTGCATTTTGCGGTAGATGGAGTAAATATGCTTGGGACGACCATAAATCTTCCCATGCAGATTGCGCTCACCCGCGTAGGTTTCAATCTTGTGGACAACTTCCTCTACCAGAGCCTCCCGCTCTCGACGCTTCTCCTTCATCATGTGGGAGATTTTATAAAACTCCGTTGGATTGAGATAACGGAAAGACAAGTCTTCCAATTCCCATTTGACACTGGAAATCCCCAAACGATGAGCCAGAGGAGCATAGATTTCCATAGTTTCCTGCGAGATCCGCTCTTGCTTGTCTGGCCGTAAATGATTCAGAGTACGCATATTATGCAGACGGTCAGCCAGCTTGACCAAGATCACTCGAAGGTCTTCTGACATGGCCATGAGCATCTTGCGATGATTTTCCGCCAACTGTTCTTCGTGAGACTTGTATTTGACTTTCCCAAGCTTGGTCACACCATCCACAATCACGCGCACATCATGACCGAATTCCCGCTCCAGATCGTCCAAGGTCGCCGCCGTATCCTCTACGACATCATGCAAAAAACCACAGGCTACTGAAACAGCATCCAACTTGAGCTTGGCTAAAATTCCCGCCACCTGAATCGGATGGACGATATAGGGCTCTCCCGACTGACGAGTTTGCCCGCTATGACATTCCATCGCATAAATCAACGCTTTTTGAACAAAAGCCACATCCTCTGCAGCTAAATATTTTTTTGTTAGGGCTACAACCTGATTCCCCGTTAAATTTTCTTCTTTTGGCATGCATTCTCTCCGCTTTCTTGCCTACTATTTTAACATTTTTAAATCAATATGAAAACCAAGAGGACTAGAATAAAAGTACGGTGGCAGAATAGAACTGCGTTTTCAAAGTTTTAGCTTACCTCCCTCGTTTCTGAGCCAAGACTTAAAAAACTTTCCTAGAGCGATAAACAGTCCCAGCCCTGCAAAGCTGCACAACAATCGATGGCTATTGAGCAAGCGGCTGCAACCTAAAGGATCTCTTTATAATAAAAAGCGAGGTCGAGACACTTTTGTCTCAACCTCCGTGATGAAAATGATGTACTTTCTCCATATGAGCTATATCTTTTAGAAACTCATAATAGGCATAGATGAGGTAACCAGCAGAGACCACACCCAAAATAGCTATTGATACTTCAAATAAGGTAGACAAAGACATGATAAACCTCCTCTCCTTATTTCAAACTACAATGTGCAAAGCGACCATCAGCGGCTGTTTCGTTTCCGATTTTTTCCTTTCTAGCCTGCCTCCGGATTCACCTTTATTATACCAAATTTAAGATAGGAAAACAATGGAAATCCCTTTATAAAAACAATTTTCCCTGACAATTTTGTAAAGCTTGATGCTACTTCCGTTGCTCATTTCTACACCTAAACTTACCCTTTAACCAAAAAAGTTAGGAACACTTTCCTAACTTTCTTCTCTTTTATCATGAACACTCAAGACCAGAAAACCACTTTTAAAAAGGGAGTTCCTCCTCTTCCAGCACCAAATCTGCTAGATCTGCCCCAGTATTATTCTCACGGAGTGCTCTCTGGGCTCGGCTTTCTAAAAGCTGAAAGCCGCTGCAAAGAACTTCTGTCACATAATGAGTGGTTCCATCCTTTTCATAGCGGCGGCTCCGCAATTCTCCGTCCAGAGAAATCAAACTCCCCTTACTAGCATAACTTGCCAAGGTTTCAGCCAAGCGTCCCCAGACAACAAGATTGATAAAATCCGCTTCACGCTCTCCGTTTTGGCTCTTGTACCGGCGATTCACCGCCACTGTCGCACGCGCGACCGACTTATCATTTGCTGTCTTGTGTAACTCTGGTGTAGCCGTCAGCCGGCCAATGATGATGACTTTATTATACATATTTTCTTCCTCCTACTTATCTATTCGCAGGGAATCAAAAAAAAGTTACAGAAATTTGTAACTTTTCTCAGAAATTTTTTACTTTTTATGAACCATGAAACCTGTCGCCTGTTGATTGGCCATAATGGTCATATCTGTAATCTGAACACGACGGGGCTGACTGGTCACATAAACAACCGTGTCTGCGATATCCTGAGCTTGCAAGGCCTCAATTCCCTGATAGACCGTCGCCGCCCTCTCTTTATCACCGTGGAAACGTACTCTAGAAAAATCTGTTTCGACAATTCCAGGCTGAATAGTTGTCACCTTGATGTCCGTTGCGATGGTATCAATTCGCAGTCCATCTGAAAAAGTCTTAACTGCTGCCTTGGTGGCTGAATAGACAGCTGCACCTGCATAGGCATAGATTCCTGCGGTTGATCCCATGTTGATAATATGACCTTGATTGGCTGCTACCATAGAAGGCAAGAAACAGCGAGTGACTGCCATCAAACCTTTGACATTGGTATCCAACATGGTCAGCATATCCAATTCTTCATAGTCTTGATAGGGAGCCAAGCCAAGAGCTAGTCCAGCGTTATTAACCAAAATATCAATCTGCCTTATCGTTTCCAAAATATCGGAGCAGACAGTCTTGACCATAGCCATATCCGTGACATCCAGTGGAAAAGTCCAAACTGTTTGATTTGGATAGGTTACTGCAAACTCTGATTTGAGGGCTTCCAGTCTGTCTGTCCGTCGCCCTGTTAGAACGACATTCTCCCCCTGCTCCAGATAAGCTCGCGCAATGGCTTCACCGATTCCAGATGTCGCTCCTGTAATCACTACATTTTTTGCCATCTTATCCCCCTCTATCTGGTCTATCAAATACTGACAATTTCCTAGGCAGTCCAGTGTTTGGCTGGGTCAAATGGAGTTCCGACAACTTGGTCTTCTGATAATTCAATAACCCCACGTTTTTGCGGCGCATTTGGCAGCTGGAGCTCCCGTGGGCTGCACATCATACCAAAACTCTTTTCGCCACGGAGTTCTCCTGGGAAGATGAGATTGCCCTTCGGCATCATAGCGCCAGATAAAGCCACGATCGTCTTGAGTCCGACACGAGCATTCGGAGCACCAGCCACGATTTGAACCGTCTGATCAGCTGCCACCTGCACTTGGCAGATATTCAGGTGGTCACTATCTGGATGGGCCACCATCTCAAGGATTTCCCCTACAACAAACTTAGGAACACGGTCGTTAACCAGCTCCGCTTGGAAGCCTTCTTTGGTCAATTCTTGGTTGAGAATCGCAACTTGCTCATCTGTCAGCTGAACCTGTCCGCGCTCTGTAATTTCAAAAAGATCTGATAGTTCAAAAATGTTCCAAGCTACTGTCTGTACATTATCTTCGCGGTAAACACGCGCAACATTTCCTTTGCGCTCAGCAGCCAACTTAGCTCCCTGATCATCAGCAGCGATGACCATGAGAACATCTCCAACATGCTCTTTGTTATATGTAAAAATCATTTCTTCCTCCAAAAATACTTTTAAAACTTCTTACAAATTTGCTAAAAAATCATTGATTTGACTCTTGGTCTTGCGGTCACGATTGACATAGCGACCAATCTCTCGTCCATCTTCCACGACAACCAGACTAGGTATCCCATAAACATCCCATTTTTGGGCCACAGCCATACACCGATCCCGATCCACCTCGATAAAGATGAAGTCAGGATTTTCAGCTTCTATCTCTGGCAGAAAAGGCTTGATGAAGCGACAGTCTCCGCACCAATCTGCTGTAAAAAAGAAGACAGTCTTCCCCTTATGATCCACATAAGAAGCTAGCTCTTCCATACTTTGCGGCCGAATCATCACTCTTCCTCATAGGTCAGCTGACCATTTTCATATACGAAGGTGAAATGGCGGTCGTCTTCTAGGACAACCCCTCCAACTGTACGGCTGTCGCTTGATTCATAAAGTTCTACATAGACCGTTGCAATCGGTCCTCGGCTGGCAAAAAATTCCCGCACGATCTGAACAATTTCTTCTCTATTACGCAGTCTTTTCTGCTCCTGCACAAGCTTGGCAGCTCCAAAGGCCACAGCTCCTGCTCCCAAAAGAGCGGTTGTCGTTAAAATGATTTTTTTAGCTTTCATGTAGAATATTTTAACACAAAAGCGCAGAGGCGACAAACAATATTACAGATTTCTCAGCTTCTTTTAGTTCATCCTGTTCTTCCCTCTAAAAAAGTGATAAAATAGAATCAGAAAGAAGGTAAACTTATGTCCGATTTATTTTCAAAAATCAAGGAAGTGACTGAGTTCTCAGCAATCTCCGGTCACGAGGCACCTGTCCGCAGCTATCTGCGCGAAAAAATCACTCCTCACGTCGATGAAGTCGTTACCGACGGCCTAGGCGGCATCTTCGGGGTTCGGCATTCCCAAGCTGAAAATGCTCCCCGCGTTCTGGTTGCGGCTCACATGGACGAGGTTGGCTTCATGGTCAGCGAGATCAAGCCCGACGGGACTTTCCGTGTAGTAGAAATCGGTGGCTGGAATCCGCTAGTCGTGAGCAGCCAACGCTTCAAACTCTTTACCCGCGAAGGCCGAGAAATCCCTGTCATCTCAGGCTCTGTCCCTCCTCATCTGACACGTGGTTCTGGCGGACCAGTTATGCCACAGGTTGCGGACATTGTCTTTGACGGCGGCTTTGCAGATAAGGCAGAAGCTGAAAGCTACGGCATCCGTCCAGGAGACACGATCGTGCCAGACAGCTCTGCCATTCTCACAGCTAACGGTAAAAGTGTCATCTCTAAAGCCTGGGACAACCGCTACGGCGTCCTTATGGTCAGCGAATTGGCTCAAGCCTTGTCTGGTCAACCACTAGGCAACCAACTCTATGTCGGCGCCAATGTTCAAGAAGAGGTTGGCCTGCGTGGTGCCCATGCTTCAACGACAAAATTTGCCCCTGAGGTCTTCCTGGCTGTGGACTGCTCCCCAGCGGGCGACATCTACGGCGGTCAGGGGGCCATCGGTGACGGAACGTTGATTCGCTTCTTTGATCCTGGTCATCTCATGCTGCCAGCTATGAAGGACTTCCTCTTGACAACCGCAGAAGAAGCTGGCATCAAGTATCAATACTACTGCGGCAAGGGCGGAACGGATGCTGGTGCTGCCCATCTCCAAAGCGGTGGCGTACCATCTACCACCATTGGTGTCTGCGCCCGCTACATTCATTCCCACCAAACTCTCTATGCCATGGACGATTTCCTGCAGGCCCAAGCCTTCCTGCAAGCGCTGGTCAAAAAGCTGGATCGCTCAACCGTGGACACGATTACCAACTACTGATTTCGAGAAGCAGCCCGTTCTTCATTCGGGCTGCTATCTATTTTATATAATATAATCTCTTTTAATTTTCCAATTTGAAGAAAATTTTGTTATAATGCTTAGCAGAGGTGAAACTACACATGAAAAAAATTGCTTTTGATTCAGAAAAATACTTAAACCTGCAGCGCGACCATATCTTGGAGCGCATTAATCAATTTGAGGGCAAATTGTACATGGAATTCGGCGGTAAAATGCTGGAAGACTTCCATGCTGCCCGCGTCTTGCCAGGTTATGAGCCGGACAATAAAATTAGACTGCTCAAAGAGCTCAAGG
Organism: Streptococcus cristatus ATCC 51100; assembly: GCF_011612585.1. Lineage (NCBI taxonomy): Bacteria > Bacillati > Bacillota > Bacilli > Lactobacillales > Streptococcaceae > Streptococcus > Streptococcus cristatus. The sequence continues at coordinate 1,892,087 of NZ_CP050133.1, forward strand.
ACCAAGTGGAGATTGTCATTGCCATCAATGCCAATAACATCGAACACTCTAAAGCACGTGGGGACTTGGGCATTTCCTATGACCAAGAAGTGCTGCGCCTAATCGATACCTTTAATGAGCTGGATATTTATGTGGGCTCAGTGGTCATTACCCAGTATTCTGGCCAGCCAGCAGCTGATCTCTTCCGCGCTCAGCTAGAAAAGAACGGAATTGACTCCTATATCCACTATCCAATCAAGGGCTATCCTACTGATATGGACCATATCATCTCACCTGAGGGAATGGGTAAGAACGACTACATCAAGACCAGTCGTAATCTAGTCGTAGTGACCGCACCTGGTCCTGGTTCTGGTAAATTAGCTACTTGCTTGTCCAATATGTACCACGACCAAATCAATGGCATCAAATCAGGCTACGCCAAGTTTGAGACCTTCCCAGTTTGGAATCTGCCCCTGCACCATCCGGTCAATCTAGCTTATGAGGCAGCGACGGCAGACCTGGACGATGTCAACATGATTGACCCTTTCCACCTGCAAACCTACGGCGAAACCACTGTCAACTACAACCGTGATATCGAAATTTTCCCAGTCCTTAAGCGTATGCTGGAGCGCATCCTAGGCAAATCACCTTATGCTTCTCCAACAGACATGGGCGTCAACATGGTCGGCTTTGCCATTGTAGATAATGATGCGGCTATCGAGGCTTCTCAACAGGAAATCATCCGTCGCTACTACCAGACGATTCTAGACTTCAAGGCAGAGCGCGTTTCTGAATCTGCTATCAAGAAAATCGAACTCTTGATGAATGACTTGGGCATCACACCACTGGATCGTAAAGTAACCGTTGCTGCGCGTGCCAAGGCTGAAAGCACTGGCGAACCAGCTCTTGCTTTGGAATTGCCAAATGGCGAAATCGTAACTGGTAAAACTTCTGAACTCTTTGGTCCTACGGCTGCTGTATTGATCAATGCCATTAAAAAATTAGCCAATATTGCCAAAGAAACCAAGCTGATTGAACCCGAGTACGTTAAACCAATCCAAGGTCTGAAAATCAATCATTTGGGCAGCCGCAATCCGCGCCTCCACTCAAACGAAATCTTGATGGCTCTGGCAATCACAGCCATGGAAAATCAAGACGCTGCACAAGCCATGCAAGAGCTTGGAAATCTCAAGGGCAGCGAAGCTCATTCAACCGTAATGCTGACAGATGAAGACAAAAATGTCCTGCGCAAACTCGGCATCCATGTAACTATGGATCCTGTTCATCAGTATGATCGCCTTTATAGAAAATAAAAACAAGCTCTGTTAAAAGCTTGTTTAGAAAGCTGGTCCTGCCAGCTTTTTTTGTTAATAGCGCTTGGACAGGAGAAAACGTAAGAGGTAGTAAAGTCCCAAAACCAGGATAATGGTCAAAGTCAGAAACTGATTGAGACTTAAGATGATTGGGAAAACCATGGACAAAACGCTCAAGCACGCTGCCAGTAGCAAAAGGATATCAAACAGCAGAGTGCGAGTCTTTTCGTCAATCATCCGATTGCGTTCATCCGTCACCTGAATGTAGAGCCTATTAAAAGCTTCCTCCCGTTTCAAGGTAAGATTATAACGCAGAACCATCAAGGAAAGCCCCAGAAGCAGACCAACCATAATGCCTTCCTCTAAATCATCCAGAGAATGAACGTAGCTCCATCCCAGCCCCAGCCAGAGGACTAGGATTAGGATGCGGCCGATGATAACCTTCCTTTGAAGTTTTTTCCGAAATTCTTGTTTAGTTACTATTTCCATGTCAGCCTCCTATTTTTCATACGCTTGAAAAGTTTTCAAGATCACCACAATCAATATAAGCCCCACAAAAGGCAGGATTTCCTTAGGGATAAGATTGGCTTGCAAATGGAGGTAAGACAAGCCAACAACCACCAAAATAGCCAATATCCATTTACACAAATAAGTCCATTTCATGATTCATCCTCCCCAAAGAGAAACACTTCTTCAATCCTTAAATTGAAAAAGGATGCAATTTTATGAGCCAAAAGTAGTGAGGCATTGTAGCGGCCTTTTTCCAAAGAAATAATCGTTTGTCTCGTGACCTCTAGCTTCTCAGCCAGCTCCTCCTGGCTGAGCTTTTTTCTTTTTCGTAATTCTTGAATTCGATTTTCCAAGGCTTCCCCCTTTTTATGATGTAAAACGGCCTTTACTTTTCAAACATAGTATAGTCTCCTTTACATCTTTTGTCAAGAAGAAAGCGGCAAAAAAGAGGCTGGGACAAAAGTCCTAGCCTCTCAATTGTCTCTGGATTGTCGAGCAAGACGCAGTGGTTGAGTGGGCTCTATTACGCTGATTTCATCAGCTTTTACAGCCCTACTCAACTGTGCGGAGGTGGGACGACGAAATCGAATTCTAACGAATTACCGATTTCTGTCCCACTCTCTTTTATCATCTTTATTGACTTCCTTTGTTATTTGCTTTTTAAAGCCACAGTCAACTTGACACAAGCTCCTCCTTGGTCTGGATTGAGCAGGGTCAAACGACCACCATGCAAGAGAGCGACCTGCTTAGAAAAGGCTAAGCCGATTCCATGATGGGGATTAGCTGAATTGCGACTTTGGTCACTCTGATAAAAGAGCTGTTCCGCTCCCAGCAGCATCTCCTCTGAAAATGCAGGGCCATTGTTCCAGATAGCAAAAACCAACTGGTCCTGCTGTACTGATACCGTCAGCTTGACTTCTTTTTGGTCTTGGTCAGCATGTTCAAGCGCATTTAGTAAGATATTGAGTAAAGCCCGCTTGAGATAGTCCAAATGAATCGACAAAATCAGACTAAGATCGCAATCTTCTTGGAGATAAAAACGATAGCTTTCCTGTTTGCTGAACAGTGCCCAGTCGTCCTGTAGATCAGCCAAAAAGTCCCTTAAGGAAAGCTGACTAAACTGATTAGCATCAATCTGAAAAGTCTTAGCGTAATCAATCAAAGAGCCACAATACTCTTCCATCTTGTGACTAGCCTGCAAAATCTCAGCAGCATAGTCTGCCTGTGGATGGCCCAACTGCGCCAATTCCAAGAGCTCAGCGTTCCCTTTAATCACAGTTAGGGGCGTCTTCAAATCGTGCGATGTCGCTGATAGCTGTAAAATCAACTCCTGATTATGCTGCTGCTCTCTTTCTAGAAGACGAGCATTTTCTTGGTGGCTGCTCCGTAAATCCCTATAGACTTCTAGCATTTCCTCAATCCGAAAAAGCTTGCTTTGATTTTCTTCTAAAAGCTTCTCGCTCTTTAGCATTTTTATTTCCCTGTCGATTTTTCGGAGCAATTTCAAAATATGATAAAAAGTAATCAGCAGCAAGCTCCCTGCCCAAAAGAACAAGGTGAAAAGGGCATAATCGCTGCCTTGTGTAAATTCATAACCTATAAGCACAAAAATCAAAACATGAAAAAAGACGATTTTTAAACTTGTTGTCCAGACTAGGCTTTTGAAATTTCGGGTTCTAATTGCCATCTATAGCCTACTCCTCTCACTGTTGCGATTGCTTGCAGCCCTTCTTGTTTGCATTTTTGACGAATCTGATACACATATTCTGAGATGGAGCGAAGCTGTGTTTCTGAGCTTTCTGGATAAAGCAAGGTATGCAGGCGTTCAGCTGAAAAGGTCTGCTTGGGATTGCTAGCTAGTAAATGCAGCAACTTAAACTCTCGCTCTGAAAATTTCAAGACTTTACCAAAACAGGCAACTTCATAGCGCTCTGGATAAAATTGACAAGAAGCAATCTCAGAATAGCGCTCCTCCCGTCTTTCCTCCCGCCGAAGATGAGCTCTGACACGCGCCAGCAATTCTTTGGTCCCAAAAGGTTTGACAATATAGTCATCTGCTCCGCGAAAGAGCCCTTCCACTTTGTCCGCCTCCAACTCCTTGGCCGTCAGAAAGATGATGGGACACGAAAAATGAGGACGAATATAGGAACACAGCTCAAAACCATTAACAGGCTCCATCATCACATCCAGCAGAATCAAGTCATATCCGACAAAATGCGTCAGCTCTAGCTCTTCTATCCGATCAAGCGTCGTCACATCATAAGCATCAAGCTCTAGGACGTTTTTCACCAGCTTCAAAATGCTCCGGTCGTCATCAACCACCAAAATACGATACTGTCTCATAATTTCCATTATAGCATACCTCTAGCGAACATCTCGTTTCAAGGTTAAGAATATAGCAGAGCCCCAAACCAAAGCTAGCCAGAACAGCTGTGTTCCCAGCCCTGATAGATCTATTGAATGCTGAAGGCCTTCATACTCAAAAAGATTGAGGGTAGCCAGATCGGGCAGGTATTTTGCTTCCTTGATAAAAGTTGCCAATAAACGGCTGAGACCAATCAAGAGAGGAAAGAGCACCGATACCGGCACAACCCAAGATTGAAATAGCAAAGCGAGTCCAGCAGCTAAAAAAGCCAGAAAAAGATTACTGAGAAGACCAAAAGAGCTGTAATAAAGGAATTTCCCCAGTAAGGACCAGCTAAAGTCCAGGTCAAAACGAGCCAGCATAACAAGGAAACAGCTACTTATAATGACACTATAGAGAACCAAGAGCAATAAGCTCAAAAATGAGATTTTCCCAGCCAACCAAGCCCTTCTATTTGATACGGTTAGAAAATTCGTTCGCATCCCAGACTTGACAAACTCCTGGGCAAAATAAAGGGAAGTAAAGATGACAATGACAGGCTGCGCCAGATAGAGGGCATGCAAAACCTCGCTCAGAGCCTTCGTCTGGCCAACTGCTGTCTGACTGTAGTCAAGATTCATTAGAAAAAATGGAACAGCTACCAGAGCCACCAAGGCTGCACCAAGAGCGAGATAGTAAGAACGGAACTTAATCCATTCACTTTTAAGCAGAGCTATTATCATCAGTATCGCCCTCCTAAATCCGTCTTCAAAAAGCGCAGAGAGGTCATGCCGCCGATGACTAGTAACCATGCGCCTAGTATCAATAGTCCTTGCAAGGGATTGTTAGCATATTGGGAAGTTGGCGTTGCAGTAAACAACTCTCCTGCTGGCTGTGGCAGATAAGCTCCCCAACTCGTGTGAGCTGCCAGGTAGTTTCCCAGATTATATATCTGGGGTACAAGAAAAAGCAGAGAAACCAGCATGGTCCGAGCCAATAAACCTAACAAAAATGAAAGGATTCCCAATAGAGTTAGAGATAAGGTTTTCCACAAAATCAAACTCCAAGCTGCCTGATTGAGCAGAATCGGATCAAGCCCTTCCCTTCCTAAAGCCAGATGCATGACCATATAACTAAAGTAGATTGATAAAAAGCTACTGGCAAGAGAAAAGTAAGTGAAGGTCATGAGTTTTCCGACAAGCAGCTTCAGGCGGTTATTACAGGATAAAAGACTGGTTCTCAAGCTATGAGACTTAAATTCCATAGCTCCCAAAATTCCAGCTAAGATGACCAAAACCATGCCTGCCATAGAGGCACCATTGAGGCCTAGATATTCCAACGGGTCAATGGCTTCTGCCAGACCGGGAACTGTCTCAGGGGTGGCATCCAAGCCAATAGATAAATACTGTCGGCCCTCCAGCCAGGATACGGCAGGCACCAATAGCAGCATGAAGGCCATACTCACTCTGAAAGCCTTGGTTGAACAGATTTTCAACCATTCTGAATGCAATAAAGACATCGTTTCTTTCATTTTAAACCTCCTCTGTCAAATCAAAGAAGAGATCTTCTAGGCTGTCTGAATCTTGCAGCACCTCTTCCAATTGTCCCTGCTCAATAATTCGCCCATGATGAATCAAGACGACATCATCTGTCACCATTTGCACCTCTGACAGGATGTGGGATGATAGAAGTACCGTTTTCCCTAAATCAGCCTGCTGACGGATGAACTTTCTAAACCACTTAATCCCACTTGGATCTAGTCCATTAGTCGGCTCATCTAATATAAGAAACTGAGGATCACCCAGCAAAGCTGCTGCCAAACCCAAGCGTTGACCTTCCCCCAGAGACAGGCTTGACAAAAGGTCCTTCCTCTTATGAGCGATTCCAGTCATCTCCAAAACCTCATCGATCCGAGACTTGGAAATAGCATTACTCGCCGCAATAATCCTCAAGTGGTCATAGACCTTTCGATTGGGCAGACCGCCAATGCCGTCAAAGGCTGCACCTACTGTTCTGAGCGGATAGGTCATTGACTGATAGGTTTGCCCATCAAAAGTCGCAGTCCCAGACGTCGCCCGATCTAATCCCAAGAGAATCCTCAAGGTCGAACTTTTACCAGCACCATTTGGACCCAGAAAAGCTGTAATACGACCGCTTCTAGCTGTAAAAGAAATATCTTTTAAAATCTGCTTGCTGCCATGCTTTTTGCAGACCCCTTCTATTTTCACCATATGTTCCATACTGAACTCCTTTTGATTTTTCTTTAGTATACAGGGGCAAGTTCAGAGAAAGTTCAGACAATAAAAAAACTTGCCTTGCGACAAGTTTCTTTTCTATAATTCCAGTTTTCTCAATATGAATTTCTTTTCTTGACTTACTCACTTATCTCACCACCCTTTCCATTATAGTATTGTTTAAACTCTTTATAAGAGTGAATCTCATGTTCTTGACCATCTACAGAATAGTCAGCTTTGATTTTAACCCCAGACAAAGTTTCCTCTCCCTTAGGCGCAAACCAATGAAGGAGTGTATCGAAGACCTCTGCATTCCCCATTCGATCATAACGCATGGATAACTTTTCATCTCCTTTAATTATCCCCTTCTCTATATTAGGGAATATACTGAATAAGTTGATGTTAGAATCAGGTTTCCCATTACTAGAGTTAATAATACTTCGATAATTAGCTGAATAGTAGTATCCTCGTTCAGAGATACAATCAATTAGATTAGTTAAAGAAAGTGTAACATTATCTAGGTCCTCTGTGCTAGGAATTCTATCTGAATCAGTCGGACTATAATAGTCTTCCTTTCCTAGATTATAGTAAAGTTTTTCCACTTCGGAGATAGGTTTTCCAGCTTCTAGCACCTCAATATAAATAGTATCTTTATAGGCTGGTCCCCCAAATGTAGGAAGCCCAATACGTATAACTTCATTTTTTTTATTCTTTTTTCGAACCTTTTCTAACACATTGACCGTAGAGGCTTTCTGAGTATCTAAATCATAGTAAGAAAAACTAATAAATTCTGTATTTGTGCTCTTAGAATCTTTCAATTCTCTTTCCTTGTAGCTTCTACCAAAAAGATACCGTCCTCCAACTAAAACTGTATCAGCACCAGAAAGAATGTATTTCTTTTCATCCCCTAGCACTTTAATTTTATTTATATCCAATTCATTTACTGATTTAATAATTTTGGGTTCAGATTCTTTTTCTGAAGAGCTCTGATGAAAATAAACGACTCCAAGAACTATAAAAGAAATTGTTACAATCATCCCAATCCAATATCTATATCTCATCGTCTCATCCCCTTATATCAAAACGTTGTATTAGATCCTACTAAATTTGAAAAGTACTTAGAATCCGTCGTTTGCCAATCTACATAAGAGAAACTTCCTGTCTTAGATAAACTCTGCAATCCGTCATATACAACCTGAAAACTAATTTCTTTCTTATTTTTATCACTTTTTTATCACTAATAATATGATTATAATTAACTTGAAATAATTCCTTTACATTAAAAAGTCTTACAACGAGTTCTTAGTTTATTTTTCGATCGCATCCCAGAGCTGGCGGATGCTTTTTTTCTGCACGGGATCGACAAAGTGTGGAGCGATTTCCACCAAAGATTGCAAGACAAAAGCTCGCTCAGCCACATAAGGATGAGGAACAATCAAATCTGGACTGTATATCTCCTCCTGCCCTATGTAAAGGATATCCAGATCAATCACACGCGGTCCCCATTTGATCTCCCGCACGCGCCCTAGATCTGCTTCGATAGCCAGTAAGGTCTGCATTAATTCCTCAGGATTGAGCCAGGTTTCAACTTCAACAACTTGATTAAGGAACGGATCCTGCTCAACGCCACCCCAAGGCTCCGTCTCAATACGGCTTGATGCCTGCAAAATTCTCATATTTTGCTCTGCTATTTTTTCCAAAGCTGCATCCAAATTGGCAGCTGGGCTGCCTTGATTGCTTCCCAGAGCGATAAAAGCCTTCCGCTTTTGACGCACCAGCTTGACTGAGCAGGTCTCTAAAGGCAACGGGACCGGTGCCCAAGGCTTCTTGACCTCCAAGCTGACCTTCTGCACCAAAGGATGAGTCAGAAAAATCCGATCAATCAGCTTGTAAGCCAACGTCTCAATCAAGTCTTCCTTGCTTTCCTGACACCAGTGAGTCAAATCCTGAGCTAATTCTCCATAGTGGATAGAAGCTGTCAGGTCGCCTGTTTTGGCAGCACGAGTCATATCATAGTCCAAAATCAGATCCAGCACAAAACGCTGGCCCAATTCCTTCTCTGCTCCAAACAGACCGTGATAGGCATACACTTCCAAATCCTTAATGCGCAGCTGATCCATTCTCTTATCCTTTCTGATTCAAGTTTCTGCATTTCATCCTTGATAAAACTATCTAGTTCTTGACATGCTCCATCACTGATAAAATCAATGTCCCATCAGTTTGTAAGCTTCATTTTTTAGGTCCTTATCCGTCGCTAAAACGCCACGCGCTGCTGTAGTAACCGTTGCAGTGCCAGGCTTTCTGACTCCTCGCATATTCATACACATATGCTCAGCTTCCACCCAGACCAGGGCCCCTTGAGCACCCAGATAGTCCATCAAGGCTTCAGCAATCTCTACGGTCAATCGCTCTTGAATCTGCGGTTTCTTAGCATAGACTTCTACCGTTCGAGCCAGCTTGGACAAGCCTGCTACCCGACCATTAGGCACATAGGCGATGTGAACCTTCCCGTAAAATGGCAGGAAGTGGTGCTCACACATGGAATGAAAGAAAATATCCTTCTCCACCACCATATTATTGTCAATGATTTCAAAAGACTTGGATAGATGCTCCTCAGCCGTCTCGCCCAGCCCAGCAAAAATTTCCTGATACATCTTGGCAATGCGCTGTGGCGTCTCCTGCAAGCCTTCGCGATTTCCGTCTTCGCCAACCGCCTCAATAATCTGGGCAACTGCTGCTTCAATTTTCTTCGTGTCCATATTCACTCCTAGATTCTTTTTCTTTGTCAATGATATAGGCCCTGACCTGAGCCAAAAAATAAAGGGAGCCCGTAATCAGCAAGAGCTCATCGGTCCCATGCTCAGCTTTCAAATAAGCCTCTAAAAATCCATGCCAATCAGCATAATACAAGCTCTGCTCGCAAGCTAGCGCCTCCATTTTTTCTTTGGAAAAGCTCCGTGGATCTGCAAAATTGGTCAAAATTAGCTGACTCTTAGGCACCTGCTTGAGCTGACCCACCATTTCCTCCAGAGACTTGGTCTGGATACAGCTGAAAAGGATTTTCTTATCCAAGTCTGGATAATGCTGGCTCAAGGTCCTCGTCAACCTCTCCATGGCATGTGGATTGTGGGCGCCATCAAGCAAAATACGAGGCTGATGTGAAATCTGCTCCATCCGACCCGGCCAACTTGTCGCCACTAAAGCCGCGCTAACTTGTTCTTTTGTTAACAGCGGTAGCTGCTTGAGCTGACAATAGAGGTCACAGAGCTGAATCGCCAAACCAGCGTTGTCTACCTGATGTTGCCCCAACAGAGGTGTCAGGTAAGGCTCCGCCTCCCGATGCGCATTAGAGAAATTAAATTGTTCTCCTGATTCAGTCCCGCCCAAGCTCTGAACTTGATAAGACTGCCCATAAACATAGTGGGGAGCTTGCTTTTGATGAGCCTTGTCCTCGATAACCGCCAGAGCTTCTGGCTCAATCCGTCCAGTCACCAAGGGCATATTTGGCTTAATAATCCCCGCCTTCTGCTCGGCAATCGCTGCCAGAGAATGCCCCAGCAAAGCCACATGATCTAAGCCAATGGTCGTAATGGCTGTCAAATCAGGGCGGCAGACATTGGTACTGTCCAAGAGGCCGCCCATGCCGACCTCCATAATGGCCACATCAACCCGCTCCTGAGCCAAATAATCATAGGCCAAAGCCGTCATGATTTCAAACTCAGTCACTCCCTGCAAAACCTCATCGTTCGCTTGCTCTTCAAAGAGAGCTCGATAAGTCTCTAGAAGGCGCGACAAATCTTGATTGGGAATAGGCCGGCCATTGATGGCGATTTGTTCATTGTAGCTGATCAGATAGGGGGAAGTAAAGGTCCCTACACGCAGACCCCGCATTTCCAAGAGTTGACGCAGGTGGGCAATGGTTGAGCCCTTCCCGTTGGTTCCCCCTATATGAATCACTGACAGCTGCAAATGAGGATTTCCCCGCAGCGCCAGCATCCGCTCCATCCGCTCCAAGCCAAAATTAGGACTATCCGTCCGATAGGCTTCCAGCCAGCTTAAATCTGGCAATTCTTCTTTTGTCATAGTCACTTATACTGCCGTAAATTTAGATCTTCCATTTTCTGAGCCAGTCGAATAGCATCACCTATTTCAGCTGCCATTCGGTGAACCTCCACATCATGCACTCGGACAGCCTCAACACCTTGACTAGCTGCAATGCTGGTCAAATGAGCTGAAGCCAGGTCTCTGTTTTGAAAACCTGTTTCCGTCTCTGGGTCAGTCTCAAAACCATTTTCCTCCAAGATATTGACCAAAAAGCGCTTGCGAGAGACACCCAGAAAAATAGGAAAGCCAGCCTGATGAATGCTATCCAACTCCTGTAAGAGCAAGAGATTTTCCCGTTTGGTCAAGCCAAAACCAATCCCTGGATCCAGCATGATTTGCTCCCGCTCCAGCCCAGCTTGCTTAGCTTTCCCCAGTGTTCTTTCAAAAAATGCCCACATGAGCGCCTGAATACCCAGCTGTTCAAAATCCGCTAATTCTGACTCCGTAAAAGCGGCCTCAAAGCCAAAAGTCGGAAAGATTTTCGAGCTAGCATGTTGGGGCCGAGCCATGACTGGATTGAACATGGCGATAACTGGCGCTCCAGCCTTGGCAGCCACAACTGCCATTCTCTCATCACCCAAGACTCCCGTGATGTCATTGATGATATTGGCTCCAGCGGCCAAAGCTGCTTCTGCAACTGGTGCCTTCCAAGTATCTACAGAAATGAGGATATCAGTCTCCCGACGAAGAGCCTCAATGACTGGCACCACACGACCTATCTCCGCTTCGATGTCCACAAAATGGCTGCCCGGACGAGTCGACTCACCACCGATATCCAGCAGATGAGCTCCCTGAGCTATCATCTTGCGTGCTTGCTCCAGAGCCTTTTCCACCGTATTATATTTGCCCCCATCCGAAAAGGAATCTGGGGTAACATTAAGGATCCCACAAAGGGCCGTCTTGCCCTCTGGAGCAAGTTGTCTTAGATTCATCGTATTTCCTTTCCTCTTGCTACTACTACCTTTCAACAAAAAAGGCACACCCATCTAGTGTACCGCAAAGCCAACAGCAGATGCAGCATCAGTTTTACAAACTGCACTTGATCCTACAAGCAGTCCTCTCAGACTCTTGTTTCATTTATCATTTTACCACAATTCCGCTATTTAAGAAAACACTTTTTACAAACAGAAAGGCAAAAGGAGGATCAGAAGTAAATTCCGAAGAAGATGAGCCAGTAAGGACAATTCCAGAGATCCAACCCAAGCTTTTAAGAGCCGGACAAAAGCCATGCCTAAACTTAGATAAATTAGAAAGCAAGATGATTCTCCGGGATTTCTCAGGAAAGCAAAGAGAGCAATTCCCAAGGCAATACGCCAACTCTTTCTGTATTTCATCTGCCTGTTTTGCTTAGCCTGTGATGACATACCAAATAAATCAATGCCAAGCAATAGCAAGGAGGACGCGGAAAAACTGTTTGAGATAAGCTGCTGCAAAGGCGTTATCTCAGAACTCGACTGCCCACAAAGGAGAACAAGACTCGCTGCGTTGCTTGCAATCATCAAAAAATAGAGGTAGCGCAAGTATGGAAACCGCTTGGAAGCACGCAACTCTATCTTAAAATCCCGCCACTCACGAGAAAAATAAGAGGCATACCCTAAAAGAATGAACAAAAACAGAGAGATAAAAAGCAAGTTAGGCCTCGATAAAGCAAAACGATTGGTCATCGGATAAACCAAAAGCAGCAAGACCGATTGCATTAGCATAGCTACTAATAATATTTGGATAGATTTTTGAAATGTGAGCCTCATTTTTTACTCCTTAAAGCTAAGATACAATTCTCATTATAGAACAAAAGATTCGCTTTGCTAGCTCCATGTCCTCAAAAGTCACTTTTTATCCCTGAAATGTCAAAAAAGAGGTCAATCTGACCTCTTCATCCATGAATGATATCTAGTTAACTTTGTGAAATAATCATCACCAAAATAGCAATGGCATTCCGTAACATATGGGCTAAAATTCCCATTTCCAAACGCTTAGTCTGGTGAACCACCAAAGCTAGAACGCCCCCCATACCAGCATAAAGGACAAAACTACCGATGTTGGTCGGACCGTGGAAAAAACCAAAAAGGATAGAACCAACTATCAGACCAATCAACTCATGCTTTGGAAACAGCTTTTGGGGAATCAAACCACGGAAAATAATCTCTTCCAAAATTGGCGCTGAAAAAACAGCTCCCACAATAAGCAAAACAACGGGCGTACTCTGAAACAAGTTTTGCAAAGCAGTTTGATTGGCTGTCGTTCCTGAAAGTTGGCCCTCTAGAACCATAATAATCGCAGCAAAAATACTAACTCCGAAAGTTATCAGATAGGATAATACTAGCCAGATTACCGATTTTAAGTTAAAAAAACTAAAATCAAGGGTCAGTAAGCCTTCTTTTTTAGCCATTCGCAGGGCATAAAAAATGATCAGCAAATAAATCATCAGGATAAGCAAGGTGTATCCCATTGAAAAACTTTGATCTCGACCTTTGTAAAACTGGATCAGTACAAAAGGAACTTGAGTCTGTACGGCTAAAAACAAAGCCAGTAAACTATATTCCACTTTTTGCAAAAAAATTTTCATTTCTTCCTCCTTTTACTTAGTATATCGAATTTTTCCCTTCCTGTACAGCTAAGAGCCATATAAAATCAAAAAATGTGCCATCTGCTCACTAGGAAGCTCCTTCCCTAAGCTTTTGATTCAATCTGGCAGCAAAATAGAGCGCTAAAATTTCAATTTTTATTATATCTTCACCAATTCAGTGCACCTAGCAAAAAAGGAAGAGAATACAAGATTCTCTTCCTGATAGACTTTTATATTGTAAATTCAAGCAAGTTTTTATGATTCTACGCTTGTTTCAACTTCTTCAGTCTCTGCTGTTTCCACAACTTCGTCAATGATTTCAACTTCATTGATTGCTTGTGGTTCCAAGTTACGGTAACGAGCCATACCAGTACCGGCCGGGATAATCTTACCAATGATAACATTTTCCTTGAGACCGAGCAGGTGATCCTTCTTACCACGGATAGCCGCATCTGTCAGAACACGAGTTGTTTCCTGGAAGGAAGCTGCAGACAGGAAGCTGTTAGTTTCAAGGGAAGCTTTGGTGATTCCCATGAGGACTGGACGAGCTGTCGCAGGTACACCGCCTGAGATAACCACATCACGGTTAGCATCTGTAAAGTCAGTGATATCCATGAGAGTTCCCATGAGGAGATCTGTATCACCTGGATCCATGACGCGCACCTTGCGAATCATTTGACGAACCATTACCTCAATGTGTTTGTCGCCGATTTCTACCCCTTGGCTACGGTAAACTTTTTGTACCTCAGCAAGCAGATAGGTTTCAACAGACAAGACATCACGGACAGCCAGCAAGTGCTTAGGCTGAATAGAACCTTCAGTCAAGGCAGCACCACGAGAAACTTGGTCCCCCACTTCTACCTTCATGCGAGCTGTGAATGGCACCACGTATTCGCCTTCGCCAGTTGCACCTGTAACAAAGACTTTCTTGGTACGAGTAGATGCATCTTCTTCGATAGCAGTAACTTCACCCTTGACTTCAGTGATGACCGCTTCCCCTTTCGGATTGCGGGCTTCAAAGATTTCTTGGACACGAGGAAGACCTTGTGTGATATCGGTATTAGAGGCAACACCACCCGTGTGGAAGGTACGCATGGTCAACTGTGTACCTGGCTCCCCGATAGACTGGGCAGCGATGGTTCCGACTGCTTCACCAACTTCAACCGCATCGCCAGTCGCCAAGTTGATACCGTAACAGTGACGGCAGACACCATGGCGAGTGTTACATGTAAAGACAGAGCGGATTGTCACTTCTTCAACACCAGCATTGACGATTTCACGCGCCTTGTCTTCGGTGATCAATTCATTTGGACCGATGATAACTGCGCCAGTTTCTGGATGTTTAACCGTTTTCTTAGTGTAACGACCATTGAGACGTTCTTCCAGAGACTCGATCATTTCCTTGCCTTCTGTGATAGAAGTGATGAGCAAGCCGCGGTCTGTACCACAGTCGTCCTCACGTATAATCACGTCTTGAGCAACGTCAACTAGACGACGAGTCAAGTAACCTGAATCGGCTGTCTTGAGGGCCGTATCGGTCATACCTTTACGGGCACCGTGAGTAGAGAAGAACATTTCCAATACAGACAAACCTTCGCGGAAGTTTGAAAGGATTGGCAATTCCATGATACGTCCGTTCGGAGCAGCCATCAGACCACGCATACCGGCAAGCTGTGAGAAGTTAGAGATGTTACCACGCGCTCCAGAGTCCATCATCATAACGATTGGGTTCTTCGGATCTTGGTTGGCAACCAAGCGTTTCTCCAGTTTTTCACGGGCAGCACGCCATTCAGCTGTAACAGCATTGTAGCGTTCGTCGTCAGTAATCATACCACGACGGAATTGCTTGGTGATTTGTTCTACACGCTTGTGAGATTCTTCAATAATCTCTGCCTTGTCTTCCACGACTGGAATGTCAGCAATACCTACTGTCAAACCAGCCAGAGTAGAATGGTGGTAACCTAGGTCTTTCAAGCGGTCCAGCAGGGCAGATGTTTCTGTCGTACGGAAGCGTTTGAAGATTTCAGCAATGATATTTCCTAGATTTTTCTTCTTGAACGGAATATTTAACTCTAGGGCTTCAATAGCAGACTTGATGTCTTTACCTGGCTCCAAGAAGTATTTAGCTGGTACACCTGCTGTCAAGTTAGCATTCGTTGGTTCTTGCAGGTAAGGCAGCTCTTCTGGCATGATATCGTTGAAGAGAATCTTACCTACTGTGGTCATGAGGATCTTGTGTTTTTGATCTTCTGTCCAAGGTTTGTTGAGGCTATCTGTCGCGATACCCACACGAGTGTGCAGGTGGACATAGCCATTACGCAAGGCCATCACGGCTTCATCACGGTCTTTAAAGACCATGCCTTCACCTTCACGACCTGCTTCTTCCATGGTCAGGTAATAGTTACCCAAGACCATATCTTGAGATGGTGTTACAACTGGTTTTCCGTCTTTCGGATTCAAGATGTGCTCAGCAGCCAGCATGAGGATACGAGCTTCAGCTTGAGCTTCTTCAGACAATGGAACGTGAATGGCCATTTGGTCACCGTCAAAGTCGGCATTGTAGGCTTCACAGACCAGCGGATGCAAGCGAAGAGCCTTACCATCGATTAGAACTGGCTCAAAGGCTTGGATCCCCAAACGGTGAAGGGTCGGCGCGCGGTTAAGGAGCACTGGGTGTTCTTTGATAACATCTTCCAAGACATCCCAGATGCGCTCATCGCCACGTTCTACCATGCGCTTAGCAGCTTTCACATTCTGTGCATAGTCACGGGCAACAATTTCCCGCATAACAAACGGTTTGAAGAGCTCGATCGCCATTTCACGTGGCACACCACATTGATACATCTTCAATGTCGGACCAACGGCGATAACGGAACGGCCTGAGAAGTCAACCCGTTTACCCAGCAAGTTTTGACGGAAGCGTCCTTGTTTACCTTTGAGCATGTGACTCAAAGACTTAAGTGGACGGCTACCTGGTCCTGTGATTGGACGACCACGACGACCATTGTCAATCAAAGCGTCCACCGCTTCTTGCAGCATCCGCTTCTCATTTTGAACGATGATGCCTGGTGCATTCAACTCAAGCAAACGAGCCAAACGGTTGTTCCGGTTGATAACGCGGCGGTAGAGGTCATTCAAGTCAGATGAGGCAAAGCGGCCACCATCCAATTGAAGCATTGGACGTAGATCTGGTGGAATGACTGGCAGGATGTTGAGAATCATCCATTCTGGCTTATTGCCAGAGCGGTAGAAGGCATCCAAAACGTCCAAACGACGAATAGCTTTGATTCGTTTTTGACCAGAAGCTGTTTTCAATTCTTCCTTGAGAGCCGCAATTTCTGTTTCCAAATCCACTTGTTTCAGCAAGTCTTGGATCGCTTCTGCTCCCATCTTGGCAACGAATGAACCTGCACCATATTCACGGAGGCGCTCACGATACTCGCGCTCCGTCATGATAGACTTGTGCTCCAGTGGTGTTTCCTTAGGATCAATCACCACATAAGCCGCAAAATAAATGACTTCTTCTAGGGCGCGCGGACTCATATCTAGAGTCAAGCCCATACGGCTTGGGATTCCCTTGAAATACCAAATGTGAGAAACCGGTGCTTTAAGCTCGATGTGCCCCATACGTTCACGACGAACCTTGGTCCGTGTTACTTCAACACCACAGCGGTCACAAATAATCCCTTTGTAACGAATCCGTTTGTATTTACCGCAGGCACACTCCCAATCCTTGGTTGGCCCGAAGATCACCTCGTCAAAGAGGCCTTCACGTTCTGGCTTCAAGGTCCGGTAATTGATTGTCTCAGGCTTCTTCACTTCTCCGTAAGACCATGAACGGACCTTACTTGGAGAAGCTAGGGTGATTTGCATACTTTTAAATCGATTTACATCAACCACTATTTCTTACCTTTCTTATTTATCTAATCAGCGACGAATTATTTTTCTTCATTTCCTTCAGCATCAAAAGCTGCTTTAGCTTCCTGAGCCTGTTTTTGACGTGCTTTTTCCAGATCATCCACATGGATCACATCTTCATCCATATCCTCATCCAAGTCACGAAGTTCTACTTCTTGGTCATCTTCGTCAAGGACACGCATGTCAAGACCAAGAGATTGCAATTCTTTCACAAGAACTCGGAAGGATTCTGGCACACCTGGTTTTGGAATTGGTTTCCCTTTGGTAATCGCTTCATAAGCTTTCAAACGTCCGTTGATATCGTCAGACTTGTAAGTCAAGATTTCTTGAAGTACGTTTGACGCGCCGTAAGCCTCTAGGGCCCAAACTTCCATTTCCCCGAAACGTTGTCCACCAAACTGAGCTTTACCTCCGAGTGGCTGTTGGGTAACGGTTGAGTATGGTCCGACTGAACGAGCGTGCAATTTATCATCAACCATGTGGTGGAGTTTGATCATGTACATGACACCAACTGATACACGGTTGTCAAACGGCTCACCAGTACGTCCATCGTAAAGGATTGTCTTGGCATCGCTATCCATACCAGCTTCACGAACTGTAGACCAGAGGTCTTCTGAGCTTGCTCCGTCAAAGACCGGTGTCGCAATGTGGATGCCCAAGTTACGGGCTGCCATACCAAGGTGGAGTTCCATAACCTGACCGATATTCATACGGGATGGCACCCCAAGTGGATTCAACATGATATCGACTGGAGTTCCGTCTGGCAAGTATGGCATATCTTCCACAGGAACGATACGAGAGACAACCCCTTTGTTTCCGTGACGTCCGGCCATCTTATCTCCGACCTTGATTTTACGTTTTTGAGCGATGTAGACACGCACCAGCATATTAACACCAGATTGCAACTCATCACCGTTTGCACGAGTAAAGATCTTCACATCGCGAACGACACCATCGGCACCGTGAGGTACACGAAGAGAAGTGTCACGTACTTCACGAGACTTATCACCAAAGATCGCGTGCAAGAGACGTTCTTCAGCTGAAAGATCTTTTTCACCCTTAGGCGTTACTTTACCGACAAGGATATCGCCTTCTTTAACCTCAGCACCGATACGGATAATCCCCATTTCGTCAAGGTCTTTAAGGGCATCTTCACCAACGTTTGGAATTTCACGAGTGATTTCTTCAGGCCCAAGCTTTGTATCGCGAGTTTCTGATTCGTATTCTTCGAGGTGGACAGAGGTGTAGACATCGTCTTTCACCAAGCGTTCGCTCATGATAACGGCATCCTCGAAGTTGTAACCTTCCCATGTCATGTAGGCAACGATTGGGTTTTGTCCAAGCGCCATTTCTCCATTTTCCATAGAAGGTCCATCAGCGATAAAGTCGCCTTTTTCAACGACATCGCCAACTTTTACAAGGGTGCGTTGGTTGTAGGCAGTTCCTGAGTTTGAACGACGGAATTTTTGAATGTGGTACACATCTAATGAACCGTCTTCACGACGAACTTCTACCTTATCCGCATCCGCATAGGTAACCTTACCATCATACTGAGCAATAACCGCCGCACCAGAATCGTGGGCAGCTTGGTATTCCATACCAGTACCGACATAAGGCGCTTTTGGATCAATCAAAGGCACAGCCTGACGTTGCATGTTGGCACCCATGAGGGCACGGTTGGAGTCGTCATTTTCCAAGAAAGGAATACATGCTGTCGCCACGGCAACTACCTGCTTAGGTGATACGTCCATGTAGTCTACTTGGTCTGATGGAAATTCTTGGTTATTACCTTGGTGGCGTCCCATAACAATAGGCTCTGCAAAGCCACCTTTTTCATTAAGTTTAGAGTTGGCCTGCGCTACGATAAATTCATCTTCCTCGTCAGCTGTCAGCCAAACGATTTCGTTGGTTACCACACCAGCTTCACGGTCTACCTTACGGTAAGGTGTTTGAATAAATCCGTATTTATTAAGATGTCCGTAAGAAGACAAGTTATTGATCAAACCGATGTTTGGTCCTTCAGGCGTTTCAATCGGACACATACGACCATAGTGAGTATAGTGCACGTCTCGCACTTCATAACCAGCGCGGTCACGTGTCAAACCACCAGGTCCTAAGGCAGAAAGACGACGCTTGTGAGAAAGCTCAGACAGCGGATTGTGTTGGTCCATGAACTGAGACAACTGAGAAGAACCAAAGAATTCTTTAATAGCAGCAGTTACTGGACGGATGTTGATGATTTGTTGTGGAGTCAGCACTTCATTGTCCTGAACAGACATCCGTTCACGAACATTACGCTCCATCCGAGAAAGTCCCAGACGAACTTGGTTAGCCAAAAGCTCACCAACTGCACGAATACGACGGTTCCCCAAGTGGTCAATATCATCCACACGACCGATACCTTCTGCCAAGTTGAGGAAATAGCTCATTTCAGCCAAGATATCAGCTGGTGTTACAGTCCGAACCTTGTCAGAAGGATTTGCATTACCAATAATGGTCACAACACGGTCTGGATCGCTTGGTGCGACGACCTTAAACTTCTGCAATTCTACAGGCTCTGTCAAGACAGCTGAGTCGTTTGGAATATAAGTGATCTTGTTCAAACCATTGTCCAGTTGCTCTGCAATGCTATCAATCACACTGCGAGTCATGACTGTACCAGCTTCGACAAGAATTTCACCTGTTTCAGCATCTACTAGATGTTCTGCCAATGTTTGATTGAGCAGACGATTCTTGATGTTGAGCTTCTTGTTAATCTTGTAACGACCAACGGCAGCCAAGTCATAGCGATGTGGATCAAAGAAACGTGCCACAAGTAAGCTACGTGAGCTTTCAGCCGTCTTAGGCTCACCTGGACGAAGACGCTCATAGATTTCTTTCAGAGCTTCATCCGTACGAGAGTCCATTGGGTTCTTGTGAATATCTTTTTCGATGGTGTTGCGCACCAAGTCGCTGTCACCAAAGATGTCCAAGATCTCATCATCTCCTGAGAAACCAAGCGCACGCACCAGAGTGGTAAATGGAATCTTCCGCGTCCGGTCAATACGAGTGTAGGCAATGTCTTTTGAGTCTGTTTCCAACTCTAACCAAGCACCGCGGTTAGGAATAACCGTTGAACCGTAGCCAACTTTTCCGTTTTTGTCAACTTTATCGTTAAAGTAAACCCCTGGAGAACGCACCAACTGGGATACGATAATCCGCTCACCACCATTGATGATGAAGGTCCCCATTTCAGTCATGATTGGGAAATCACCAAAGAAGACTTCCTGCGTCTTGATTTCACCAGTTTCCTTGTTAATCAAACGGAAAGTCACAAAGATTGGCGCTGAGTAGCTAGCATCGTGGATACGAGCTTCTTCCAGCGTATATTTAGGCTCACGGATTTCATAGCCGACAAATTCCAGTTCCATGGTGTCGGTAAAGTTTGAAATAGGAAGCACATCCTCGAAGACTTCTTTCAAACCATGGTCCAAGAAATCTTTAAACGAGTCTGTTTGAATTTCAATCAAGTTTGGTAAATCAAGAACTTCTTTAATTCTTGAAAAACTACGACGGGTCCGATGTTTCCCGTATTGAACGTCATGTCCTGCCAAGTTTCTAACTCCTTTTTTATAAAGTACAGAGGGAGGGAATCGGAGAAAATTGAGATTTTCTGATTATTGGAATACTAACCATTTGCCTCTCATATCACACTCTTCTTCACTCTTACCAAGGGGATACCCCTTCTACGCCATTGACTCTCGTCAAAACAGCTACAATCAGTCCTTTTTGCCAAGTTTTTAGAATCTTTAAGTTTGCGTTACAAATCCTAGAATTCTGAAAAATAGACACAAAAAGAGCAGCTAAATCTGACTTATAAAAAGTTTGATTTAACTGCTGCAAGCTTTAATCGGACAATATTTCAATTAAAGCACACGACAAATTATTGATACTATTATACCGTATTTATCTAGAAATTGCAAGGCTTTCCTCTTCTTTCTGAAAAGTTGAAAAGCCGTTTTTGATGTCCTAGTTTCCCTGTCGGTTACTGCTGGAATTCGTCCCATTATTGGAATTCGGATTAGAGCTAAAGTTAGAACCAGAATTAGAGGTATAACCACCCAAGATTGCTCCCCAAGCTTTCTGATAATCCGCATCAGATGCACCGATACCAAAGCGATAGCTCGTCGTTGGAGCGCCATTCTTAGCCCAGTAGCTAGGAACAGTCGGACCGCTTACATTGATGGAACGGCCATTGATTGTGACGGTTCCCGGTCTTTCTCCAGTAGATTTGAGAACATCAGACTTGATAACGCTCGAATCAAGATTGAATTTCTCTCCGATTCCCCAAGCCTCTGGATCCGCCTCATAAATGGCATTGGCTAGATAGGCCATATAGGCCGCATTATTATTGTAGCCTGTTAGGGCAGCCATAGAAGTATTGTCATCATGACCAATCCAGCCTCCAAGGGTCATCCGAGGAGTGGAAAGCATGAGCCACATATCTCCATTGCTGTTGGTTGTACCTGTCTTGCCAATCCAGTCTGCGCCGGCCAAGGTACCATTGACTTGACTAATCCTTGATTTAAAGGTCGTAGTTGCACCAGAGTTGAGCACACCCCGCATCAAGCTTTGCATAATCGTTGCAGTAGCAGGCGAGTAAACCTGAACTGGTTTCGCCTTATGCTCATAAACCACCTTGCCGTCTGGAGCTGTGATCTTTTCAATCATATACTTTTCTTGATAAGAACCATTATTAGCCAAAGTCTGGAAACCGTTGGTGTGCTGGGCAACCGAAACCTCGATTCCCCCACCCATTGGTAGACTTTCAATATCGTAGTTGTCAATATGGTAGCCCATTTTTTCCATATAGCCTCGGACATTCACACCCTTCTCGCGAAGTGCACGATAGGTCCAATAAGCTGGAATATTCCAAGAAGTATTGAGGGCTTCCTGCAGGTCCATCATGCCTGTTCCGCGACTGTCCACGTGCATAATTGGCTCACCGCTAGAGAAGTTCGTCGGATAATTGGAAAGGACACTCGCACTTCCCATCAGCCCTTGGTCAATGGCAATCCCATAAGCTAAAATTGGCTTGATAGTCGAACCAGGAGATCTTTCCGTATCAAAAGCATGGTTGTTTTGATTAGAGCTATAGTCTCTACCACCGACAAAACCAATAATGGCTCCTGTTTTATTGTCCTGAAGGACATTTCCAACCTCGACCATTCCTGTCCCATCATCCAAGAGACCACCGTAGTTGGCAACTGCATTCTGCATTGCCTGATGAATCGAATGATTGATGGTTGTTGTGACCGTATAGCCACCCTCGCTCAGCTCTTTTCGAGCCAACTCTTGATAGGCTTCAACCGTTGCATTATTTTTTAATTCTTGCTGGGATACATTGTCCCGCTGAATCAAATACTGATACATGGCCGTCTGCGCTTCTGAAAAGGCTGTATGGTAGAGGTAGCTATGCGAGCTCTTTTGAAGGCTCTCAGTCGGCTTGAAATCCTGCGTCAGATCATAGTCCTTGTACTGCTGATAGTCTGCTTCACTCAGTCGACCTGTACGGTACATATTATACAAAACATTCCGAGCCCGCTCTAGACCTAAAGCCATATCATCTGGACTCTTCATGCTACCATCAGAGGCATAGGGCGAATAGACAATTGGGCTCTGGGGCAATCCTGCAATAAACGCAGCCTGTGGAATACTCAAATCCTTGGCTGATACACCAAAAATCCCTTGAGCTGCTTCTTCCACTCCAGCAATATTTTGTCCTTTGTTATTCCGACCAAAAGGTGCTACATTCAAATAAGCAGTCAGAATGTCATCCTTGGACATATAGCGTTCCAGAGCCAAGGCATCAACAATCTCTACTGCCTTCCGCTTGAAAGTCGGAGCATCTCCCACGACCTGCTGCTTGATCAACTGCTGAGTTAAGGTCGAGCCCCCGCTGGATGAACCAACTCCAACTACAGAACCCAAGGTTGCCCGCAGAACAGCCTTGGGCACAACACCATTGTGAGTTTCAAAGTTCTCATCTTCCGTCGCAATGATAGCATTTTTGACATTATCCGAAATCGCATCGCTGGCAACTGGAATCCGCAACAAATCATTATCGATTTCAGAAATCAACTCTCCGTTAGCATAGGTCAGCTTCGAAATCCCAGAAATCTTATTGACCTGACTTACCAGCTCCTCCTGCTTCGGCACGGAGACATCACTAAAAAGGCTGGCGGCATAGCCCAATCCGAGTCCAGCCCCCAATACTATTCCAAAAAAGATAAATACAAAAGCGACATTTAAGAGTAGTTTTACTGTCCGAAAAATAACGGAAACAATATCAAGTACCGACCATGTCTCTCCTTTTGGCTTAGACGTCTTAACAGGTGAGGGCTCCCCCTTACCAAACTGTTTTAACTTTTTTATAAATGGTTTCAACATAGATTCTCCTTATCGACTATTATAGCAAACATCAGCAGATTATATCAAGAAAGAGCTAATTCTAGCGCTTTTACAGGAATTATTTTCTGGCTACTCATTGCTATTTGTCGGGTTTGTGATACAATAGAAAGATAAGACAAAAAATAATTGAGCAAGGGCAACTGTCTTTGCTATCTTAGAAAAGGAGAGACAACTATGCACATTTTTGATGAGCTAAAAGAGCGTGGTTTGATTTTTCAAACGACTGATGAAGAAGCTTTGCGTAAAGCCTTAGAAGAAGGGCAGGTCTCTTATTATACTGGATACGATCCAACAGCGGACAGTCTGCACTTAGGTCACTTGGTAGCTATTTTGACCAGCCGCCGCTTACAGTTAGCTGGGCACAAGCCTTATGCCCTCGTCGGTGGTGCAACAGGTTTGATTGGCGACCCATCCTTTAAAGATGCAGAGCGTAGCCTGCAAACCAAGGAAACCGTTGATGGCTGGGTTCAGTCTATCCAAGGCCAACTTTCTCGCTTTCTTGACTTTGAAAATGGCGAAAACAAAGCTGTCATGGTCAACAACTACGACTGGTTTGGCAGCATCAGCTTCATTGATTTCCTCCGTGATGTCGGTAAATACTTCACTGTCAACTACATGATGAGCAAGGAATCCGTGAAAAAACGGATTGAAACAGGGATTTCTTACACAGAGTTTGCTTACCAAATCATGCAAGGTTACGACTTCTTTGTCCTTAACAAAGAACATAACGTAACTCTTCAAATCGGTGGTTCTGACCAGTGGGGTAATATGACTGCTGGTACCGAATTGCTTCGTCGTAAGGCTGACAAGACAGGCCACGTTATCACAGTCCCTCTTATCACTGATGCAACTGGTAAAAAATTTGGTAAATCAGAAGGAAATGCTGTTTGGCTCAATGCCGACAAGACTTCTCCATACGAAATGTATCAATTCTGGATGAATGTCATGGACGCTGACGCTGTTCGCTTCTTGAAGATCTTTACTTTCTTGTCACTCGATGAGATTGAAGACATCCGCAAACAGTTTGAAGCAGCTCCACACGAACGCTTGGCTCAAAAAGTCCTCGCTCGTGAAGTCGTGACTCTTGTCCATGGTGAAGAAGCCTACAAAGAAGCCCTTAACATCACTGAGCAACTCTTTGCAGGAAATATCAAAAACCTTTCTGTCAAAGAACTCAAACAAGGACTTCGTGGAGTACCAAACTACCAAGTTCAAGCCGACGAAAATCTTAACATCGTGGAAATCCTCGTGTCATCTGGCGTGGTCAACTCAAAACGCCAAGCCCGCGAAGATGTTCAAAACGGAGCAATTTACGTCAACGGCGACCGCATCCAAGACCTTGACTATGTCTTGAGCGACGCAGATAAGTTAGAGAACGAACTCACTGTTATCCGACGCGGTAAGAAGAAATACTTCGTCCTTACATACTAAAACATTCAAAACTTATCCACACAAACAAAAGGAGTTACTCTTCCCTGAGATAACTCCTTTTGCTTATGGTTGATTAAAATCTTCTTACATACCTATTCTTAACAGAAAGACTACGAAGTACAATTCGCAAAGTTGTGAGGTTATGTAAGATAGAAAGATTGGAAGGACTAAGCCAGTTAAATAAACCAAAGCCAATCAAACTACTGTTTACGACGATAGTTTCTTGGATATTCTTCTGAATCAGTTTTTGCAAAGACGATGAAAGAGAGTCTAATTCTTCAAAAAAATCCAAGCGATTATCTAATAATAATATATCGCTCATTTGCTTAGAAATATCTGCACTTTCATTCATCACAACACCAATATCCGCAAGGGTTAGAGCTGCCGAGTCATTCAGGCCGTCTCCGACCATTAAGACAGCATGACCAGATTGCTGTAACTCCTGCACCAATTCAAATTTTCCATCAGGTTTCAAATCTGTATAAACTTGATCAAACGGCAAATCTTTTACAAGTTCTTCCGTTCTAACCAAGGTATCACCTGTTGCTAAAATCAGTTTCTTTCCTTGAGCTTTGAGCTTTTCTAAGGCAACTTTTGCTTCTTTTCTCAAAGGAGTATGGATACAGAACATCCCAATAAGATCATTGCGATAGCCCAAGAACAGTAGATTGTAGTGATTCTTATATTCTTCGATCAGGGCATTTTGTTCAGGACTAATATTGATTTGCTCGTCTTGCATCAGGACAAAATTTCCGATGACAACCGATTCACCATCAATATGGGACTTAATTCCCTTGCTTGCAATATATTGGAGTTTCCCATGCATTTCCTCATGTTCAATTCCCTCTATCTCAGCTTGCTTGACAATGGCATTAGCGATAGGATGATAGATGTGCTCCTCAAGACAGGCACTGATTCTGAGAATATCTTCCTCACTATAGTCTCCAAAAGGTAACACCTTTTCAACTATAGGATAGCTAGTTGTGATTGTCCCCGTCTTATCAAATAAGAAGGTATCGACTTCCAGATATTTCTCCAGAACATCCCCATCCTTAATCACCATTTCACGATTCAAACCCTCCTTGATAGCCGTTAAATAAGCTACAGGAGTAGAGATTTTCAAAGCGCAGGAGAAATCGACCAATAAGAAAGAAATAGCCTTAGAAAAAGAACCTGTTAATAGGTAAGTCAGACCAGCACCCAAGAAATTATATTTGACGACCTTATCCGCCATCTTGATGAAATAGCGTTGTTTCGTTTTCTTGTTTTCTTCAGATTTCTTCATCAACTCAATTAGCTGTAAAATACGGCTGTTCATCTGATTATCGGTTACACGAATGCGTAACTCTCCAGTTTCTAATACTGTATTTGCACAAACCAAATCAGACTCTCTTTTTTCAACTGGAAAACTCTCTCCTGTCAAGGAGCTTTCGTTGACCATACCTAAACCTGAAACTACTTGTCCATCAAACAGAATTTCATTTCCTTGAGATAGGACCAAGACATCTCCTATTTGAACATCGGAACTCTTGATACTAACAACCGTATCCCCCTGTACTAGAAATACATCGCTCTCTTTTGCAAGAAGGCTCTGTTCTAAATCTGTTGCAGTTTTTTTCAAGGACCACTGATCTAAATGATTCCCCAAATCAAGCATAAACATGATATTGCTAGCCGTCTTAGATTGGTTCATAAACAAGGACAATAAAATCGCCGAACAGTCCAGGACCTCCATCGTTAGTTCCTTGCGCGCTAGTGTTTGATAAGCTTCTCTAATATAGCCAAAAGCCTGATAACAAGTCCATATATAGCGAATAGGATACGGCACAAAACTACGAAAAAGTATACGCTTAATCGCTGCACCTGAAACAATAGAATAAGCACTCTCTTCTCTACGAATGGGAAGAGTCATCAACTCAGAAACTTTCCCTTTATCAATTCTTTTTAAAAAGGCTTCTGCATTGTCTAATACAGAGAAGCCTTCTTTTATACGTAGAGTAAAGTGCTGTTGATCCATGTAAAACTGGATGGACTCAATCCCCTTTTCATCTCTCGCCAAGGAACGAAGATAGTCTTGAATATCCAAGGTGAGTGAAAAAGAAGATGATAGTCGGATATGTTGGTATCCTCTATGTAGCACTTTAAAAGACATATTATTCCCCTATAAGGCTATCTAATTGCTCTTCTTTTTTCTCTTGCTCGTACAAATATTTGGCATCTTGCAAGACATCGTCTCCATGTTGTTTCACAACAGAAACAGATGCATCTAGCCCGTCTTTCAACTTGTAAGCCTTAGCCAAAGCTTTAGAATAACCTTTTTTAGCTTCCTTACTTGCTAAGATTTTCAAGCCAAGGGTACCAAATGCGACACCACCCAAAAATAGTGAAGATTTTTTCGCAACTTTTGCAACGGTTAATACTTCTTTTAACATACTTATTTCCTCCTTATCATTATTATATAGAAATTTAGATATAAAAGCAATTTCATTTTATAAATTGGAGAATTAGTTTTATTTCTACTGAATCTCCCATCTACTTACTCCTAAAGTTGCTTTCACTTGTCTCTTTTGATACACTTAAACTATGAATACAAACCTCAAACCCAAACTCCAGCGTTTTGCCACAGCGACCGCTTTTGCCTGTCCCATCTGCAAGGAAGAGCTGCAGCTGATGGATAGCAGCCTTAAATGCCAACATCGGCATTCTTATGACTTGGCTAAGTTTGGCTATGTCAATCTAGCACCTCAAATCAAGCAGCCCAAAGACTACGATAAGGCCAGTTTTCAAAATCGGCAGTTGATCTTAGAAGCAGGATTCTACCAAGCTATCTTAGAGGCTGTCTCAAACTTGCTTGCAAGCTCAGAATCTGCTAAAACAGTCTTAGATATTGGATGCGGTGAGGGCTTCTACTCTCGTAAACTCCAAGAAACCCATCCCCAAAAAACCTTCTATGCTTTCGATATTTCAAAAGATTCCATTCAGTTGGCGGCCAAGAGCGACAGCAGTTTCGCAGTCAATTGGTTCGTCGGTGATTTGGCCAAGCTACCGCTACAAGATGCCAGCATGGACATCATTTTAGACATCTTTTCTCCAGCCAATTATCAGGAATTTCGGCGAGTCATGTCTGACAATGCCCTCCTCATCAAGGTCATCCCCACCGAGCGCCATCTTCAAGAAATTCGCCAAAAAGCCGCTAGACAGCTCAGCAACAAGGATTACTCTAACCAAGAAGTCATCCAGCATTTCCGAGAGCACTTCGATATAATCTCTGAAATCAATGTTGAGTCTAGCCACTCCTTGACTGCCGAAAGTAGAGCCGCTCTTTTAGCGATGACACCACTCCTCTTTCACGTTGAGCAAGACCAGATCGACTGGACTGACCTCACCCAAGTAACTATTGCCGCTACCATTCTTATCGGAAAAGCAAAATAAAGAAAAGATAGTCCGCAGACCAAATGCATTCCGTTTGGCTTGCTGACTATCTTTTTTATAACTCATATTTTAATAAACTGTTTTCTCTGTTTCGAAATCAAAGAAATGCGCCTTGTTCAGGTCAAAACCAAGGTCAATACCTGCACCTGTTTCTGAGTAGTCACGAGCATCTACCCGTGCGATAAACTCGCTATCACCAACTTGGCAGTAAAGGTGAGACTCAGAACCCAAAAGCTCAGAGACAGAGATGGTCGCATGAACCACAGAATCTGGGAAGGTCTCTAAGAAGGCAGGTTCTGTATTGATGTCTTCTGGACGAATACCGAAGATCAATTTCTTGCCGTCATAACCCTTCTCACGCAGAACTTTCAGCGTTCCTTCTGGCACTGTCAAACGCAAGCCATCGGCAACGATTTCATTCCCCTCAAGTGTCACAGTGATAAAGTTCATCGCTGGGCTGCCAATGAATCCCGCCACAAACTTGTTGACTGGATTTCTGTAGACTTCCTGTGGACTACCGATCTGCTCTACTCGACCAATGGTTCCAGTTCCAGCAGGGTTCTTGGTTGCTGACATGATAACAATCCGGTCTGCAAGCGTCATCGCTTCTGTCTGGTCGTGGGTAACGTAAATGGTTGTTGCTCCGATACGGCGGTGGATTTTGGCAATCTCAGCCCGCATGGAAACACGCAGCTTCGCATCCAAGTTTGACAAAGGCTCGTCCATTAGGAAAACCTTTGCATCACGCACGATGGCACGACCCATAGCAACACGCTGACGTTGACCACCTGACAAGTCCGCTGGCTTGCGATCCAAGAATTCTTTCAAACCAAGAATTTCAGCTGCTTCTTGCACCCGTTTATCGATATCTTCCTTGCTATACTTGCGCAGTTTGAGCCCGAAAGCCATGTTGTCGTAGACTGTCATGTGTGGATAGAGGGCATAGTTCTGGAAGACCATAGCGATATCGCGGTCTTTCGGTGCCACATCATTGACCACTTTACCGTCGATTGACGCTGTTCCTTCTGTGATATCCTCAAGACCTGCAATCATACGCAACGTTGTGGATTTCCCGCATCCTGATGGACCGACGAAAACGATAAATTCCTTGTCCTTAATGTCCAAATTAAAGTCTTCAACAGAATAGTGCTCACTATTTGGATACTTCTTATAAATATTTTTCAGATTTAACTCAACCATAAGTTCCCCTTTACTTTATGTGAAAATAGTTGCCTTTGAAACCCCTAAAAATTTCAAAGCGCTTTCATAAAAATATTATATCCTTTTTTAATTATTATTTCAAGCATTTATTCAAACGTTTGCACAATTTTTTATCATATTTTAACTAACTACTCTTTTAAAACAAAAAATAGGATAGAAAATTTCTATCCTACACGACTAGTTAGTAACACGATAATAAAATTGACCTTGTTCATCAAAGCTATTCATCCCAACTCCCGTCCACAGACGATCTTGGCTGGCATCTGAGCTATCTTGGAAATTTTCTTTATTCGCAAGCTTGACACCTTTTGGAATGAACTCTAGCAAGAAACCACCAGTTTCACCGCCGTATACACCGCCAGAAGCCGTTCCATAATCCGTTAACGATGCTCCGTACAGCTCATAGCTATCAGAAACTAACCCTTTATCATTGAACACCAGCTGGTGACCAGCAGCATTCTGCCAGGTTCCTTTTACACTGGAGTAGTCTCCATTGGCCAAGGCCGAAATATCCATTGCTTTTTTCTCCTCTTGCGTCTTTTCTGGACTAACTTCTGCTGAGCTTTGACTGCTTGTGGCAGAAGAAGACGATTCTGCAACACTCTGACTAGAAGCTACTTGAGAAGATTCCTGAGTAGTACTCGAACTTGTCTGAGTAGAATTAACTGACTTACTAGAGCAGGCTGCCAAAGTCAATAGAGCTAAGCAACATAACAAAGGATAGACTATTTTCTGCTTCATGGCTTTCTCCTTATCCAATAAATGATTACTAATATTATAGACTTTTTCGGCCTATTTTACAAGTTAGCTCAGTTATCCTGCACCGCTAAGACCTTATAGATGGTTTTTCTCAAAGCCGCCTGATAGTCCTCTACAGTCAGGGGTCTCTCTGTAATAATTTCTGCAGTCTGCCTGCCCAGATCTACTGTCACATCTGACACATCTTCCATAGACAGGAAATGCCTGGTGACGTGTTTGACACAATTTTGGCAAGATAAGTTTTCTAATTGGACTGTTTGTTTCATGTTATTTCTCCATATATTTCTTCATTTTAAAGCGTCCGAGACGCAGAGCATTGGCAACAACTGACACTGAGCTCAAACTCATGGCCAGACCAGCCAGCATCGGATTGAGCAAGGGACCACCGAAAAGATGCAATAGCCCCATAGCAATTGGGATGCCTAGTGTATTGTAGGCAAAAGCCCAGAAGAGATTTTCCTTGATATTGCGAATGGTGGCCTGACTGAGCTTGATAGCCTTGACTACATCCTGCAAATCACTATGCATGAGCACTATATCTGCCGACTCAATAGCTACATCTGCGCCTGAACCGATGGCAATTCCCACATCTGCCTGAACCAGAGCTGGTGCATCATTGATACCGTCCCCGACCATGGCCAGTTTTTTCCCAGCTTCCTGTAAGTTCTTGATAGCAGTGGCCTTCCCATCTGGCAATACACCTGCGATAACTTTTTGGATTCCAGCTTTCTGGGCAATAGCTGCCGCTGTTTCTTCACGATCTCCTGTCAGCATGATGACTTCTAGTCCCATAGACTGGAGCTCCTGCACAGCCGACAGACTGCTGGATTTCATCTCATCTGCTACCGCTAAAATACCAGCCAGCTGTCCATCTATTGCGACAAACATGGCTGTTTTTCCTTCCTGAGATAGCTCTAACAACTGTTCCTGAAAAGAACTGCTATCAATGTGCTCTTCTTTCATCAAAGACTCATTTCCCACCAGAAGCCGTCTGTCCTCAACCTGAGCTAACAAACCTCGTCCAACCATAGCCTCAAAATGACTGACAGGCAGCAAGTCAAGTTCCTCCTCTTCAGCTGCTTCTAAGATAGCCTGAGCCAAAGGATGCTCAGAATGCTGCTCAGCACTGGCTATTAGCTGCAACAAGTCAGAGCGATTAAAAGCACCTAAAGGTAACAAATCCGTCAGACTGGGCTTACCAACCGTAATCGTCCCAGTCTTATCCAGAACAATAGTATCCAGCTGATAAGCAGCTTCCAATGCTTGACCAGACTTAATCAGAATGCCATTTTCAGCCCCTTTACCAGTCCCAACCATGATGGCTGTCGGAGTGGCTAACCCCAGCGCACAAGGGCAGGCAATGACCAGAACTGCGATAAAGATTGACAGGGAAAAGCTAAGACTCTCACCAGCTAGAAAATACCAGCCAAATGCAGATAAAGTAGCCAAGCTCAGCACGATTGGAACAAAATAAAGCGAAATCTTATCGGCCAAAGCCGCTATCGGTGCCTTAGACCCTTGCGCTTCCTCCACCAATCTAACAATCTGAGCTAAGGTAGTATCCGAACCAACCCTAGTTGCTTGATAGTCAATACTACCATTTTGATTGATTGTTGCACTAGTAATGGTATCGCCGACCTTCTTTTCAATCGGGACACTTTCACCAGTCATCATGGACTCATCCACAAAGGTCTGTCCCTCCGTCACAAGGCCATCTACCGGCATACGCTCCCCTGGCTTGATACGGATAATGTCTCCAACTCGGATGTCCTCTGTATCAATGGTCACAGCCTCACCATAGCGAATCACTGTCGCCTGACTAGGCACTAGCTCAAGCAGAGA
The DNA here is from genome assembly GCF_011612585.1 of Streptococcus cristatus ATCC 51100. NCBI lineage: Bacteria > Bacillati > Bacillota > Bacilli > Lactobacillales > Streptococcaceae > Streptococcus > Streptococcus cristatus. The sequence goes on from NZ_CP050133.1 coordinate 1,924,190, forward strand.
CTGAATTGCCTGAGACGTTCGACCCTTTGCTGAACTTTCCAGATATTTACCCAGAAGAACTAAGCTAATAATTACTGCAACCGACTCAAAGTAAAGCTGATGAACAAAGGCATGATGACCTAGAAAAACCTGACTGACCGAGTAGAGACTGTAGAAAAATGCTGCACTGGTTCCCACCGCAATCAAACTATCCATATTAGGATGTCGCTTGATAAGATTGCGAAATCCTCTCTGATAGAAGCCGCGCCCGATCCACACAGCAGGCAGAGTCAAAAGCAGTTGTGAAAGAACGAAGACCAAGGGATGCTTCATATGGTCCAAGAAGCTAGGCAAGGGAAGACCAATCATACTTCCCATAGAGATATAAAGCAAGGGCAGAGCTGTAAATAAAAGAATCAGTAGCTCTTTTTTCTTTCTTCGTAATATTTGCGCTCTAGCTACAGCCTCTTCGTTTACGTCAGACGGCTTGTTTTTCCCTTTTTCTTCAGCTTGATAACCGGCCTCGGCTACAGCATCCAGCACTTGCTGGCTATCAAATCCCGCCTTAGGCAGCAAACTGAGACGTTCTGTCGCCAGATTGACACTGACATCCTCGACCGTTTCTAAGTCCTTGACCGCCATCTCCACCGTCATAGCACAGGCAGCACAGGTCATGCCTGAGAGCTTGTATTCTTTCTTCTCGCTCATCAATGTGTCTCCTTTCCGTGCCCGCAACGACACTGACCTTGAGGGCAGTGGCATTTGATTTCTAGCGGAGCCGAAGCTCTTTTCTTATCAATGACTTGGCTGAGCCGCTCCAAGTCCCCTTGACTGAACTGACTTCTCTCAATCATCGAAATCAAAAGATCTCCATGTTTAGTATTACAGATATTGTCAAAAAGAGCCTGCCAAGTACTTTCCAGATGGTCCGCTTCTAAAATCCGAGCATTGTAGTAAAATTTACCTTCTATTTTTTCCATAGCGATAAATTCTTTGGTTTTCAGACGATTCAAAAGGGTCTTGATGGTTGCCGGTTTCCAGGAAAAATCGGCTTCCAACCGCGCTATAATCTCTGTACTGCGACTGTGTGGATACGCCCATAGCACACGCATCACTTGCCATTCTGCTTGGCTCATATTTTGCTGTTCCATTGTTTAACACTTCCTTGATATTTACATTTGTAATCCAGTTCTATATTAGTTTACATCTGTAATCGAAAATTGTCAAGCCTTTTTATCGTCACTTCCTCATCTATAAAAAAGAAGGCGGGATAGTCCCGTCTTCTTACTTTATTCTATTAGTGCGCCAACATCTCTTGGGCAATTTCTTGACCGGTCAACTTACTTGGATAATAGGTTGGCCAGTTTTCCAGCTCATTAAAGAGCGCTTCCTGGCTCTCACCACCATAGAAGATATGGAAGTGAGCTGCCTTGGTCGGTGCAATGTTGTGGTCGCTAAACTGAACATATTTGTACTCCCCAGCATCCGCATCTGTCGCTTCAAACATAAAGCGAACTCCACGATTTCCCTTAGAGTAAGTCAGTGTGTGCTTACCAACGTATTTATACGTATATTTCTTGGATTTTCCATCTACCACAAATTCCATGGTCTTGTCTGTGATATTGATATTGGAAACATCCGTCTTGTAGCCCTTGTCATAGTAGTCCTTGTATTCAGCTGCCGTCATTTTGCCAGTCAGCTTAGCCTTGTAGTCAAAGACCTGGTCCAAGGTGCCGTCTTTCAGATAAGGATATACAGACTGCCACTCGCCAGCATAGTCAGACAAAGTTCGATCCTTGACGGCGCTGTCTTCAAAGTAGCCATTCTGAACTGTCTTAGTATCCTCTTCTTTCTCAGCCGTAATCTCTGCTCCCTCTTGGTCCGTCGTTTTCTTGAGAGCCTTTAGATTAGCCTGCATGATCGAAATATAGTCTGACCCGTCCTTGGTCTGCTTTTCTGTCAAGCTTTCCAGCGGATTCAATACATCAAGCTCTACTCCTGTTTCCTTAGCCAAAGTAGAAGCCAAAGCCTGGGAAGCATTTTCTTCGAAGTAGATATACTTGATTTTATTTTTCTTGATGTACTCGGTCAATTCAGCCAAGCGTGAAGCGGATGGTTCACTGTCTGGTGAAAGTCCAGAAATTGGTACCTGTTTCAAGCCATAGTCCAATGCCAAATAGTTAAAGGCAGCGTGCTGAGTGACGAAGCTCTTTTGCTTGGCATTAGTCAAACCATTTTCAAACTCCTTATCCAAGGCTTCTAGCTTCTTGATATAAGCCGCTGCATTTTTCTCAAAGGCAGCTTTCTTGTTAGGATAGGCCTTGCTCAGACTATCTCGAATATGCTCCACCATTTTAATAGCTCGCTTCGGAGACAACCAAACATGGGGGTCATATTCATGATGATGCCCCTCTTCCCCATGGTCGTGGTCTTCTTCCTCTTCACCACCAGGCAGCAAAAGCATATTTCCAGTCGCCTTGATAACCTTTTCTTCCTTATTTTTCAAGTTTTTTAGTAAATCAGGAACCCAAGTCTCCATGTTTTCATTTTCATAGACAAAGGCATCTGCATCCTGAATCGTCGCAACTGCCTTAGCTGAAGGCTCATAATCATGCGGCTCTGTACCAGCCCCGATTAGAAGTTCAACATTGGCTTCATCTCCAGCCACCTGCTTGGTAAACTCATAAACAGGATAAAAAGTCGTGACAATATTGAGCTTGCCATCTACATTTTTTTGATTGGAACAAGCTACTAAGAAAATACTCAGTAAACCTGCTAATAGTAAACTAATTTTTTTCATTTTCTGCTCCTATTTCATAAATTTTTTGACCAGATTCACCAGCAAGAACAAGCTGACGAAGATAATCGTAATGCTGGCGCTTGCTGGCGTCTCTGCATAGTAAGAAATATAAAGTCCGGCAATCATACCAAAAAAGCCGATGGCATTTGCCAACAAAATGACCGATTTGAAATTTTTCCCAATCCGCAGGGCAATACTGGCCGGCAAGACCATAATGGTCGAAACCAGCAAAGCACCCGCAGCTGGAATCATGAGGGCAATCGCAACACCCGTCACAATATTAAAGAGAATAGACATAGTCCGCACAGGCAGCCCATCCACAAAGGCCGTATCCTCATCAAAGGTCAAGATATACATAGGCCGAATGAAGAGGAAGGTCAAGACAAGCACCACAGCAGCAATGACAAAAAGAGAAATCACCTGCTCCCTACTGATAGTCACAATAGAGCCAAACAGATACTGATCCAGACTCATCGAGCTAGAACTCTTACCCTTACTCATAACAATCAAGGAAATAGCTAAGCCGGTTGACATAAGAATGGCTGTCCCGATTTCCATGAAATTCTTATAGATTGTGCGCAGGTACTCTAAGAAGACTGCTGCGATTATAACTACCACTACTGTTGTGAAGGTCGGTGACAAACCTAGAACCAAACCAAAGGCCACACCTGCCAGTGAAACGTGACTAAGCGTGTCACTCATGAGGCTCTGACGACGTAAAATAAGGAAAGTACCTAAAATCGGCGAGAAGAGGCTCATGGCAATAACTGCTAAAAAGGCTCGCTGCATAAAATCATAGGAAAATAGATTAAGCATGACTCACCTCCTGTCCGTTGTCGCTTTCATGCACATTGAAACAGCGCCAAGGTGAGTCCTGATTACGGACCAGATGAATGTTGCGATCAGCATATTTGCGAACTTCCTCTGGATCGTGTGTAATCATCAAGACCGCTTTTCCATGCTTGTGAGCACTATGGTGCATGAGCTTGTAAAATTCATCCTTGCTGCCTGCATCCATCCCTGTTGTCGGCTCATCTAGGACAAAAATATCCGGATCCGAAGCAAACATACGAGCAATCACAGCCCGCTGCTTTTGACCACCAGAGAGAGAACCAATCCTCTTGTCCCGATGTTCCCACATTCCAACCGACTCCAAACTGGCCTTGATATGTTCCTCATCATGTTCATTTAAACGTCGAAACCAACCCTTGCGCGGATAGCGGCCAGACTTAACAAACTCGTAAACCGTGCTAGGAAAACCTGCATTAAAACTAGCAATCTGCTGCGGAAGATAAGCAATTCTCAATTTCTTGCCTCTCTCATTGGTCTTGGAAATCTTGACCTCGCCATGCTTAGGCTGCAGAATCCCCAGACTAGCCTTGACAAGTGTCGTCTTAGCAGCCCCATTCTCCCCTGTCAAGGTTACAAACTCGCCACTATCCAAAAAGTAATGAATATACTCCAACACAGGTTCCTTGTCATAGTAAAAGGACAGATTTTCCACTGTGATATATCTCATTTCCCAATTTCTCCAATCAAACCATCCAAAAACTTCACAATCACTTCTTGCTCATCAGAAGAAAATTGCTCTGCCAATCTCTGGTAAGTCTCCAAAGTATGAACATGATGATGTTGATGCTCTTCCGCAATCGGTCGTGCCAAATCAGTCAATCGGTAAAAAGTCACACGAGCATCCTTCTTATCCTTGAATGTTTCCAACATCTTTTGCTCCACCAAAGCCTTAACAGCTTTAGTTACAGCAGCCTGGCTAACATTCAGTCTTTTAGCTAGATCAGAATTCGTCAAAGACTCCTGAGACAAGAGCATTAAGATATGTTCCTGCGTGTTCGTTAGCTGCACATCGCTCGTACAAGAGCCGACCAAGATTTCATGTTGATTCTCAGCTGTCAATATAACCTCATTCAAAAAATGATTAATTTTCTCTGCTAAATGCCCCATCCTTCGCTTCCTTTCTTAACCGGTTAAAACTTTACCGGTTAATTATACCACAAAAAAGAAAAGAGTCAAGCTCCAACTATAGTAACACTCTGATTCTAAAACAATGCAAAAGCATCGATAGAGAGAAAGAAAAAAGAGCTAAGTGCTCTTTTCTCATATGCTCATTTACTCCGCCAGTAGGACTCGAACCTACGACATCATGATTAACAGTCATGCGCTACTACCAACTGAGCTATGGCGGATAATAGCTAAGCGACTACCATATCTCACAGGGGGCAACCCCCAACTACTTCCGGCGTTCTAGGGCTTAACTTCTGTGTTCGGCATGGGTACAGGTGTATCTCCTAGGCTATCGTCACTTAACTTGCTGAATTAACTTGCAATATCTTATTGCCTTGTCAACTCAAAATTGAATAACTACTCAAAGCTCACAATACTTGCCAAAAGCTGCGCTCAATGAAAATTGGATAAGTCCTCGAGCTATTAGTATTAGTCCGCTACATGTGTCGCCACACTTCCACTCCTAACCTATCTACCTGATCTTCTCTCAGGGCTCTTACTAACTTGCGTTATGGGAAATCTCATCTTGAGGTGGGTTTCACACTTAGATGCTTTCAGCGTTTATCCCTTCCCTACATAGCTACCCAGCGATGCCTCTGGCGAGACAACTGGTACACCAGCGGTAAGTCCACTCTGGTCCTCTCGTACTAGGAGCAGATCCTCTCAAATTTCCTACGCCCGCGACGGATAGGGACCGAACTGTCTCACGACGTTCTGAACCCAGCTCGCGTGCCGCTTTAATGGGCGAACAGCCCAACCCTTGGGACCGACTACAGCCCCAGGATGCGACGAGCCGACATCGAGGTGCCAAACCTCCCCGTCGATGTGAACTCTTGGGGGAGATAAGCCTGTTATCCCCAGGGTAGCTTTTATCCGTTGAGCGATGGCCCTTCCATGCGGAACCACCGGATCACTAAGCCCGACTTTCGTCCCTGCTCGAGTTGTAGCTCTCGCAGTCAAGCTCCCTTATACCTTTACACTCTGCGACTGATTTCCAACCAGTCTGAGGGAACCTTTGGGCGCCTCCGTTACCTTTTAGGAGGCGACCGCCCCAGTCAAACTGCCCGTCAGACACTGTCTCCGATAGGGATCACCTATCCGGGTTAGAGTGGCCATAACACAAGGGTAGTATCCCAACAACGCCTCCATCGAAACTGGCGTCCCGATCTCATAGGCTCCTACCTATCCTGTACATGTGGCACAGACACTCAATATCAAACTGCAGTAAAGCTCCATGGGGTCTTTCCGTCCTGTCGCGGGTAACCTGCATCTTCACAGGTACTAAAATTTCACCGAGTCTCTCGTTGAGACAGTGCCCAAATCATTACGCCTTTCGTGCGGGTCGGAACTTACCCGACAAGGAATTTCGCTACCTTAGGACCGTTATAGTTACGGCCGCCGTTTACTGGGGCTTCAATTCATACCTTCGCGTTACCGCTAAGCACTCCTCTTAACCTTCCAGCACCGGGCAGGCGTCACCCCCTATACATCATCTTACGATTTAGCAGAGAGCTGTGTTTTTGATAAACAGTTGCTTGGGCCTATTCACTGCGGCTGACCAAAGTCAGCACCCCTTCTCCCGAAGTTACGGGGTCATTTTGCCGAGTTCCTTAACGAGAGTTCTCTCGCTCACCTGAGGCTACTCGCCTCGACTACCTGTGTCGGTTTGCGGTACGGGTAGAGTATGATACAACGCTAGAAGCTTTTCTTGGCAGTGTGACATCACTCACTCGCTACTAAACTTCGCTCCCCATCACAGCTCAACGTTACAGGTATAAGCATTTGACTCATACCACGCCTCACTGCTTAGACGTACATCCATTCGTACGCACGAGTTAGCCTACTGCGTCCCTCCATCACTTCATACTCTAGTACAGGAATATCAACCTGTTGTCCATCGGATACACCTTTCGGTCTCTCCTTAGGTCCCGACTAACCCAGGGCGGACGAGCCTTCCCCTGGAAACCTTAGTCTTACGGTGGATGGGATTCTCACCCATCTTTCGCTACTCATACCGGCATTCTCACTTCTATGCGTTCCAGCGCTCCTCACGGTACACCTTCGCCACACATAGAACGCTCTCCTACCATACCTATAAAGGTATCCACAGCTTCGGTAAATTGTTTTAGCCCCGGTACATTTTCGGCGCAGGGTCACTCGACTAGTGAGCTATTACGCACTCTTTGAATGAATAGCTGCTTCTAAGCTAACATCCTAGTTGTCTGTGCAACCCCACATCCTTTTCCACTTAACAATTATTTTGGGACCTTAGCTGGTGGTCTGGGCTGTTTCCCTTTCGACTACGGATCTTAGCACTCGCAGTCTGACTGCCGACCATAATTCATTGGCATTCGGAGTTTATCTGAGATTGGTAATCCGGGATGGACCCCTCACCCAAACAGTGCTCTACCTCCAAGAATCTTTATGTCGACGCTAGCCCTAAAGCTATTTCGGAGAGAACCAGCTATCTCCAAGTTCGTTTGGAATTTCTCCGCTACCCACAAGTCATCCAAGCACTTTTCAACGTGCCCTGGTTCGGTCCTCCAGTGCGTTTTACCGCACCTTCAACCTGCTCATGGGTAGGTCACATGGTTTCGGGTCTACATCATGATACTAATTCGCCCTATTCAGACTCGGTTTCCCTACGGCTCCGTCTCTTCAACTTAACCTCGCATCATAACGTAACTCGCCGGTTCATTCTACAAAAGGCACGCTCTCACCCATTAACGGGCTCGAACTTGTTGTAGGCACACGGTTTCAGGTTCTATTTCACTCCCCTTCCGGGGTACTTTTCACCTTTCCCTCACGGTACTGGTTCACTATCGGTCACTAGGGAGTATTTAGGGTTGGGAGATGGTCCTCCCAGATTCCGACGGGATTTCGCGTGTCCCGCCGTACTCAGGATTCTGCTAGGTACAGATTCTATTTAAAATACGAGGCTCTTACTCTCTTTGGCTGACCTTCCCATGTCATTCTTCTATAAAATCTGAGTCCACATTGCAGTCCTACAACCCCGAAGAGTAAACTCTTCGGTTTGCCCTCCTGCCGTTTCGCTCGCCGCTACTAAGGCAATCGCTTTTGCTTTCTCTTCCTGCAGCTACTTAGATGTTTCAGTTCACTGCGTCTTCCTCCTCATCTCCTTAACAGAGATGGGTAACAGGTAGTACCTGTTGGGTTCCCCCATTCGGACATCCCCGGATCTGCGCTTACTTACAGCTCCCCGAGGCATTTCGTCGTTTGTCACGTCCTTCTTCGGCTCCTAGTGCCAAGGCATCCACCGTGCGCCCTTACTAACTTAACCTTATTTTTGACCTTTCAGTCTTAAACTCATTAATATTCACAGCGTTTCGGTTTATTTTCTTGTTACTATTTGATATAGTTATTCAATTTTCAATGGACAAGTTTAGAATAGTCATCACTATCCTAATGGAGCCTAGCGGGATCGAACCGCTGACCTCCTGCGTGCAAAGCAGGCGCTCTCCCAGCTGAGCTAAGGCCCCACAAGACCTCTCAAAACTAAACATGACGACCAATGGCTTCCGTTTTTCCTTAGAAAGGAGGTGATCCAGCCGCACCTTCCGATACGGCTACCTTGTTACGACTTCACCCCAATCATCTATCCCACCTTAGGCGGCTGGCTCCTAAAAGGTTACCTCACCGACTTCGGGTGTTACAAACTCTCGTGGTGTGACGGGCGGTGTGTACAAGGCCCGGGAACGTATTCACCGCGGCGTGCTGATCCGCGATTACTAGCGATTCCGACTTCATGTAGGCGAGTTGCAGCCTACAATCCGAACTGAGACTGGCTTTAAGAGATTAGCTTGCCGTCACCGACTTGCGACTCGTTGTACCAGCCATTGTAGCACGTGTGTAGCCCAGGTCATAAGGGGCATGATGATTTGACGTCATCCCCACCTTCCTCCGGTTTATTACCGGCAGTCTCGCTAGAGTGCCCAACTGAATGATGGCAACTAACAATAAGGGTTGCGCTCGTTGCGGGACTTAACCCAACATCTCACGACACGAGCTGACGACAACCATGCACCACCTGTCACCGGTGTGCCGAAGCAAAATCCTATCTCTAGGACGGGCACCGGGATGTCAAGACCTGGTAAGGTTCTTCGCGTTGCTTCGAATTAAACCACATGCTCCACCGCTTGTGCGGGCCCCCGTCAATTCCTTTGAGTTTCAACCTTGCGGTCGTACTCCCCAGGCGGAGTGCTTAATGCGTTAGCTGCGGCACTGAGTCCCGGAAAGGACCCAACACCTAGCACTCATCGTTTACGGCGTGGACTACCAGGGTATCTAATCCTGTTTGCTCCCCACGCTTTCGAGCCTCAGCGTCAGTTACAGACCAGAGAGCCGCTTTCGCCACCGGTGTTCCTCCATATATCTACGCATTTCACCGCTACACATGGAATTCCACTCTCCCCTTCTGCACTCAAGTTAAACAGTTTCCAAAGCGTACTATGGTTAAGCCACAGCCTTTAACTTCAGACTTATCTAACCGCCTGCGCTCGCTTTACGCCCAATAAATCCGGACAACGCTCGGGACCTACGTATTACCGCGGCTGCTGGCACGTAGTTAGCCGTCCCTTTCTGGTAAGATACCGTCACAGTGTGAACTTTCCACTCTCACACTCGTTCTTCTCTTACAACAGAGCTTTACGATCCGAAAACCTTCTTCACTCACGCGGCGTTGCTCGGTCAGACTTCCGTCCATTGCCGAAGATTCCCTACTGCTGCCTCCCGTAGGAGTCTGGGCCGTGTCTCAGTCCCAGTGTGGCCGATCACCCTCTCAGGTCGGCTATGTATCGTCGCCTTGGTGAGCCGTTACCCCACCAACTAGCTAATACAACGCAGGTCCATCTGGTAGTGGTGCAATTGCACCTTTTAATTGACTATCATGCAATAGTCAATGTTATGCGGTATTAGCTATCGTTTCCAATAGTTATCCCCCGCTACCAGGCAGGTTACCTACGCGTTACTCACCCGTTCGCAACTCATCCAGAAGAGCAAGCTCCTCCTTCAGCGTTCTACTTGCATGTATTAGGCACGCCGCCAGCGTTCGTCCTGAGCCAGGATCAAACTCTCATTAAAAGTTTGAGTTCTCACTCATTTCTGTCACTGACAGATTTATTGTTTTTTCTTTGTTCAGTACTACAACATATGTTGTAGCGCCCTGCACATTGGTTCGTCTTGTTCAGTTTTCAAAGGTCTTTATCGCTCTCTCAAGCGACAACTATATCAGTATATCACCTATCTATCCCCTTGTCAACACTTTTTTGAAATTTTTTTATCTTTTTTTCATCTTTTCTTCCTAACACCTCTATAACTACCTATAACTCAATAAATTAAAAGGGAAAGCCAACCTCTCCCTCTTACCTCTCCCCTATCCACTATATCACCGTGCTGCTAAAGTCTATTAAGTATTCCAAATACAATTAAATTCATTCAAACATACTCAAACTAATATAATACACAATCCAATCAATCACATAAAGAAATTTACTTCAGCTTTCTATTAGAGGTTAAAAAGAAATTACTTTATCTCTCATTCATAAGTGGAAACAAGTAGCACTCTTCCCCTTCTTTTCGTTTCTCCAAACCTTTAACAGCCAATTGAAGGAGATCTGATGCAAATGATTGAATAGAGTCTTGCTCTGTCTGTGTTAACTCGATCTGCGAATACTTTCTGCGCAGCCTTTTATAGTTACGCCCCTCTAATTTGAAGAAATCACAATCTTTAAGATAAGCGATCACTTCCTCAAGATTAGCCAACAATCCCAAATGAAAAGCTGCTGGTGCAAAGGTCCTATCGAAAGGCTGAGCACAAGTGCTCCTAAATTCTATCGTTCCCCGCGTTGTCAAATCTTGGTACTGGTAGCTTCTGTGATTACAAAAATCATCTGCTTGGGGGATTACTAGACTTTCCTTGCCACTTAAATTGTATCCCTTGATTTGCTCCTGCTTTAGATACTCTCCAGCTACGATAGGAGGAAAATAATAGGTGTCACCCTCTCGCTCAACATTGAAAATGGCTGTATGATTTAAATAATTGAAAAAATCTTCCTCATCTTTGAAATCATAGGGATTAACACCGACATTTTCTACTAACAAGCCATGCATGGACTCTTCCCAGAAGCGGTCTCTCGAGATTCTAGTGTTAAAATCTTCTGTAAGTAATTCTGAATTGGCAAAAAGATAAGCTTTGGCAGCCTCGATTTGATTAAAGGTGTTAATTACCTGTATGAAATTTGCCCGTGAAACATCTAACTGTACCTGGCTCCCACAGATATAGCTACCATAATCAGGATGGCGATGGAAGAAATCTCCTCCAATTTTCTCACTCAAAGCTAGATATTGCATTAACATTTGATAGCGGGGATATTTAACAGGACCATTATCATTCTCCTTCCAGAATGGATGTAAACCATGTCCCTGAAGCTCATGATGACTTTCGCGCAAAATCTTTTGAATGGTGTCTAGGTAATGATTAAAGCGTCTTTCGACTTCTTGAATCGTTTTCGCTTTTTCAAATGCAAATTCCAAAATATTATAAGACACTTCAAAAAGTATCCGATCTTCGCTATCTGAAGCTTTTAACTGGATAGGATTGCCCTCTGAATCCCTTCTTTCTACGATAAAGCCATAGTCTGAATTCAGCCTTACTAACAGCTCCTTTGTTACACGAGTATCTGTCGCTCCTCCCTGAAGATTCACAATTGGAAATTCTAACTCAATCCCAATGTATAAGTCTGGATTCTCTTTTATATTGGCTAAATAACGTTCTTTCAAAATAGCAATCGAATCTTGCATTTCTTCTCCTTCCCTCAACAAAGTTTTTCTTTTCCCATTCAAAAACGCCTGCTTACGAAATTGTTTTTCACTAAAAGCAATTTCGTAAACAAGCGTCTACCCTTTCATCATGATGATGAGTGTTCCCGCTAGGAAAAATCCTAGCGGTAGACCAGAGCTAGACTAAGAGTATAAGAACTCCATCATCATAACACTCAACAAAATTGATAAAAATTATACTAATTCAATAATTGCCATTGGCGCAGCATCCCCACGGCGTGGTTCAGTCTTAAGAATACGAGTGTATCCACCATTGCGCTCAGCATAGCGAGGTGCCAATTCAGAGAATAATTTTTGAAGAGCTGTAGTTGTAGTGTACTTGTTAGTCTCTTCATTGTAGTTTTCTGATGCAATTTCGTTACGTACAAAAGCTGCTGCTTGACGACGAGCATGCAAGTCACCACGTTTACCAAGAGTAATCATTTTTTCAACTGTTTTACGGATTTCTTTAGCACGAGCTTCAGTTGTTACGATTGATTCATTGATAATCAAGTCAGTAGTCAAATCACGAAGCATTGCTTTACGTTGTGAGCTAGTGCGTCCTAGTTTACGGTAAGCCATGTATTCCTCCTTTATTTATCATTTCTTAACCCAAGACCAAGGTCAGCAAGTTTAACTTTAACTTCTTCAAGACTCTTGCGGCCCAAGTTACGAACTTTCATCATTTCAGGCTCAGATTTTTCTGTCAAATCAAAGACAGTATTAATTCCTGCGCGTTTCAGACAGTTGTATGAACGAACTGATAGATCCAATTCTTCAATTGTACGTTCCAAAATGCGATCATCTGAAGATTTCTCTGCTTCCTTCATCACATCAGTTGAAATAGCAACTTCTGTTAAATCTGTAAAGAGGTTCAGATGCTCTGTCAGGATACGAGCTGATAGTCCCAAAGCGTCTTCGGGAATAATCGTTCCATTCGTTAAAATTTCAAGGGTAAGTTTATCAAAACCATCGTTGCTACCAACACGAGCTGGTTCAACCTGGTAATTTACTTTTGTCACAGGCGTATAGATAGAATCTACCGCAAGTGTGCCTACTGGTGCATCATCTTTTTTATTTTCGTCAGCTGGTACATATCCACGACCGCTATTCACAGCCATTTTCGCTTTGAAGCGAGCACCTTCACTGATTGTAAAGAGATAATGATCAGGGTTTACAATTTCGATATCACTGTCTGTCAAAATGTCTCCAGCAGTTACTTCTGCAGGACCTTCAACATCCAATTCAATCATCTTTTCGTCTTGGACGTAAGATTTTACAGCAATCCCCTTGATGTTCAGAATAATCTGCATAACATCTTCACGGACCCCAGAAATCGTATCAAATTCGTGCAATACTCCTTCAATGTTGATAGAAGTCACTGCTGCACCTGGAAGTGAGGCGAGAAGTACACGACGAAGCGAATTTCCAAGTGTTGTACCGTAACCGCGTTCTAGCGGCTCAACTACAAACTTGCCATAATTTTTATTTTCATCAATTTTTGTTATATTTGGTTTTTCAAACTCAATCATTTAGTTAACTCCCTCTTAAACGAAAAGCAGTGTAATTGTTTATGATTATACACGGCGACGTTTTGGAGGACGAGCACCATTGTGTGGCACAGGAGTCACATCACGAATAGCAGTTACTTCCAGACCAGCTGCAGCAAGTGCACGAATAGCTGACTCACGACCAGAACCTGGACCTTTAACTGTAACTTCAACTGATTTAAGACCGTGTTCTTGTGCAGACTTAGCAGCAGCTTCAGATGCCATTTGGGCAGCAAATGGTGTAGATTTACGAGAACCTTTGAAACCAAGAGCACCAGCAGATGACCAAGCAATCGCATTACCATGCACATCAGTAATCATAACAATAGTGTTATTAAATGTAGCGTGAATATGTGCAATACCAGATTCGATATTTTTCTTCACACGACGTTTACGTGTTGGTTTAGCCAAGACTTTTACCTCCTATATTATTTTTTCTTACCTGCAATCGCAACGGCTTTACCTTTACGAGTACGAGCATTGTTTTTAGTGTTTTGTCCACGGACAGGAAGTCCACGACGATGACGGATACCACGGTATGAACCGATTTCCATCAAACGTTTGATGTTAAGGTTTACTTCACGACGAAGGTCACCTTCAACCTTGATTGCATCCACTTCGCGACGGATAGCGTCTTCTTGATCTGATGTCAAATCTTTGACACGGATATCTTCTGAGATTCCAGCTGCAGCCAAAATTTTCTTAGAAGTTGGAAGTCCGATACCATACACGTAAGTAAGTGAAACGACTACACGTTTGTCATTTGGAATGTCAACTCCAGCAATACGAGCCATGTTTTCTCCTTTCTATCTTATCCTTGACGTTGTTTGTGTTTTGGATTTGCTGGGCAAATTACCATAACACGGCCATTACGACGAATAACTTTACAGTATTCGCAAATTGGTTTGACCGATGGTCTTACTTTCATTTCTTATCCCTCCAAGTTTTTCGATTATTTAAAGCGGTAAGTGATCCGTCCACGTGTCAAATCATAAGGACTCATCTCGACAGTAACACGATCTCCCGCTAAAATACGAATATAGTTTTTACGAATTTTACCAGAAACTGTTGCTAAAATCTGATGTCCATTTTCAAGTTCAACCGTAAACATTGCGTTCGGCATCGTATCAACTACTTTGCCTTCGACTTCAATCACATCGTCTTTTGCCACGCAAAAGCACCTCCCTAAATTTCGATAGATTCCTCTGAGCACAGAGGTAACAATTATAAGTCAGACTAACTCATTGTATCACTACTTGTCAAATATTGCAAGCGGGAAAAACGCTTTTATTTTAAATTTGACAAGACTTTTTCGATATCTGAGAAGACTGCCTCAATCTCTTGATTGCCCTGAATGTCGTGAACGAGTCCTTGAGCACGGTAATGATCAATAATTGGTTGGCCTTGAGCGATATTAACATCCAAACGACGTTTTACTGTTTCAGGTTTGTCGTCTTCACGTTGATAGTAATCTTCTTCTTTGTAATCCACTGGTGGGTTGAAAACTTTGTGGAAGGTTTCCCCTGTTTCGCGGTGAATAATCCGTCCGCTCAAACGTTCTAACAAACTATCTGGATTAACTTCGATATTGATAACTGCATCAAGTTGGATGCCCAAATCCGCAAGGATTTGATCCAAAGCATGGGCTTGATCAATTGTCCGTGGATAACCATCCAACAAGAAACCAGTTTCTTTAATATCATCCTGTGCCAAGCGCTCTTTCACGATTCCGTTCGTCACTTCATCTGGCACCAACTCGCCTTTAGAAATGTAGGATTTCGCTAAAACACCCATTTCTGTTTCATTGGCCATAGCAGCACGGAACATATCCCCAGTTGAAATATGTGCCACGTGGAATTGTTCCACAATTTTGGCTGCTTGTGTTCCCTTGCCTGCACCTGGCAAGCCCATAATCAAAAGATTCATGTTTTGTCTCCTTTTTTGTTTTTAAAGCAATCTATTAAAACACTTAATAAACTTTTTTAAAAACAAAATAGAAGGTTGACTAAGTCAACCTATTTCTATTCTGTTGTAGTATCCATAAATCCGACATACTTACGCTTCAGAAGGTAGCCTTCCAACTGTTTCATCCCTTCAATACCAGTCGAAATGATGATAAGAAGACTAGTTCCCCCAAGAGCAACTGCATCGGTCAGACCGAAAAGATCTTTGGCTAGGATCGGAATGATTGTGATAATTCCTAGGAATAGTGAGCCAACTGTCGCCAAACGGC
The DNA here is from genome assembly GCF_011612585.1 of Streptococcus cristatus ATCC 51100. Classification (NCBI taxonomy): domain Bacteria; kingdom Bacillati; phylum Bacillota; class Bacilli; order Lactobacillales; family Streptococcaceae; genus Streptococcus; species Streptococcus cristatus. The sequence continues at coordinate 1,939,608 of NZ_CP050133.1, forward strand.
GAAGCAATTTAGACATATATTCTTCCGTTCCCTTACCTGGACGAACACCTGGGATATAGGCTCCACTCTTTTGTAAATTCTCTGCCGTCTTTTCAGGATTAATTTGTACAAATGTATAAAAGAAAGTAAAGAGAATAATCAAGAGAGCATAGGTAAACATACCACTGATGGTTGTAGTCGCCAGAAGCGCCTGCGCCGTCCGAACCCATGATGCGTTATAGCCCATAGCACTTACAAATTGGAAGATAGCTGCTGGAGCAGCTGTAATCGAACTTGCAAAGATAACTGGGATAACACCAGCAGGATTTACTTTTAACGGTAGGTAGGAACTTGAAGGGGCACCTTGAGCAATCTTCGTATATTGAATTGGAATTTTGTACTCAGCTTGTTGCACAAAGGTTGTGAAATAGATAATCACCAAAACTGCAATAATTAAAATCCCAACGAAAATCAAAGACGAATTGAGTCGATCGCTCGGGATATTAACAAAGTAATCTTCATAGATTCCTTTGATCATACCAGGAATACCAGATACAATCCCTGCAAAGATAATCATGGATACACCATTACCATAACCCTTATCTGTGATTTGCTCTCCTAACCAGGTCACAATAACTGAACCTGTCGTGAGGAGGGCACCAATCAAAAGATAGGTTTGCCAATTTGGATTCGCTACTAGTTTAGTTCTTGACAAAGTCGCAAATCCAGCTGTAATCCCGATAGATTGGACAAAGGCCAATACCAGGGAAATATAGCGAGTTGCTTGATTAAGCTTTCTCCGTCCTACTTCCCCTTGCTTGCCCCACTCTACAAATTTTGGAAGCAAATCCATTTGCAAGAGCTGAACCACGATTGAAGCCGTGATATAGGGACTAACTCCAAGGGCAAAAACAGAGAAGTTACGCATGGCATTCCCAGAAACCAAACTAAGCATGTTTAAGAAAGGTAAATCGCTTAAACTGTTCAATGCTTTCGCATTAATTCCTGGAACGGTTATAGTTGTACCAATACGGAAAACTAAGATGATGAACAGTGTGAACAAAATCTTAGACCGTACTTGTTTTATTTTAAGTGCGTCTTTTAATAGCTTGAAAAACATAGGTCACCTCTCTTAGATGACTTCGACTGAACCACCTTTAGCAGTGATAGCTTCTTCAGCTGATTTAGAGAATTTAGCTGCTTTAACAGTCAACTTCTTAGTCAATTCTCCGTTACCAAGAATCTTAACACCAGATTTTTCAGCTTTTACAATACCTGCTTCGATGAGAACAACTGGAGTTACTTCTGCACCATCTTCAAAGACATTTAATTGGTCAAGGTTAACAATCGCGTATTCTTTACGGTTTACATTCAAGAAACCACGTTTTGGTACACGACGGAACAATGGAGTTTGTCCACCTTCAAAACCAAGACGAACACCGCCACCGCTACGTGCTTTTTGACCTTTTTGACCGCGACCAGAAGTTTTACCGTTACCTGATGAAGTACCGCGACCAACACGGTTGCGAACTTTACGTGAACCTGCAGCAGGTTGTAATTCATGAAGTTTCATTATTTTTTCTCCTCTTTTGTAAAATGCTAGCGCTCGTACCAGAGAAAAGGTGTCTCTGATACAAACTCGCCTATACATATATTTAGTTTTAGGGGCTGAGAAAATTCTCAAATCCCCTAATGTATCTTAATAAAAGTTTTTCAGCTAAGGCTTACTTAACTTCTTCAACAGTTACCAAGTGAGATACAGCAGTGATCATACCACGTACCGCTGGATTGTCTTCTTTGATAACTGAGCTGTTCAATTTGCCAAGTCCAAGTGCTACAACAGTTTTACGTTGTGACGGGATGCGTCCGATTGGAGACTTAGTCAAAGTAATTTTAATTTGAGCCATGAGTTCCCCTTTCTTAAGCCAAGTCAGAAACTGAAATACCACGAAGGGCAGCAACTTCTTCAGCGCGTTTCAATTGTTTCAAGCCTTCAACAGTTGCGCGAACGATGTTGATTGGAGTGTTTGAACCAAGTGATTTAGATGTAACATCTGCCACACCCGCCAATTCGATGACGGCACGAACAGCACCACCAGCAGCAACTCCAGAACCTTCAACAGCTGGCTTAAGCAATACTTTCGCTCCACCAAATTCTGAAAGAACTTCGTGAGGAATAGTTGTACCAACCATTGGAACTTCGATCAAGTTTTTCTTCGCATCTTCAACTGCTTTACGGATAGCTTCTGGTACTTCTTGAGCTTTACCAGTACCGAAACCAACACGACCGTTGCGGTCACCAACTACTACAAGAGCTGCAAAACGAAGACGACGTCCACCTTTAACAACTTTAGTAACACGGTTGACTGCAACTAAGCGTTCTTCAAGTTCAACTGCATTGTCTTTAAATGCCATTTTCTAGTGTCCTCCCTATTAGAATTTCAATCCGTTTTCACGAGCTGCATCAGCCAAAGCTTTTACACGTCCGTGATAGAGATATCCACCGCGGTCAAACACCACTTCAGAAATACCTTTAGCAACTGCACGTTCTGCAACGAGTTTACCTACAACAACGGCTTGTTCAGTTTTAGTTCCTTTTGAAACTTCTTTGTCAAGAGTTGAAGCGCTTGCGAGCGTTACACCCGCTACGTCATCAATTACTTGAGCGTAGATGCCTGTATTAGAACGGAATACGTTCAAACGTGGGCGATCAGCAGTTCCAGAGAGTTTTCCGCGAACGCGACGGTGGCGTTTTTGGCGGATTTTATTTTTATCTGGTTTCGTAATCACAATTTTCACCTCTTATTTTTATTGACGTGCCTTAGCACAAAATCGGAAAATAAATTGGCTGGCTGAAAAGATCAGCCAATCAATATTATTTACCAGTTTTACCTTCTTTGCGGCGAACGAATTCACCAACGTAACGGATACCTTTACCTTTATATGGTTCTGGTGCACGAAGGCTACGTACATAAGCAGCTGTTTGTCCAACTGCTTCTTTTGAAATTCCGCTAACAACGATTGTTGTTGGGTTTGGAAGTTCAAAAGTAATTCCTTCTGGAGCTTCAACTTCGTCTGGGTGAGATTTACCAACAGCCAAGACAAGTTTTGAGCCTTGAAGTTGTGCACGGTAACCAACCCCACGCATTTCAAGTTCTTTCTTGAATCCTTCTGATACTCCAACAACCATGTTGTTCAAAAGGGCACGAGTAGTTCCGTGGATTGTTTTCATTTCTTTTGAATCGTTTGGACGGTGAAGAGTTACTTCAGTTCCTTCCACACGGATTTCAATATCTTTTGAGAACTCACGAGTCAGTTCTCCTTTAGGTCCTTTTACAGTTACAACGTTGTCATTGTTAGTGATTTCAACACCAGCAGGCAACACGATAACTTTATTACCAATACGTGACATACTTATTTTCTCCTGTTAAATTGTCAGACCATGACGGCCAGTTTTCACGGGGGGCATTCGGATTAGAGCAAACCTAGTTTCTTTCGAAAAGCTTTGACAAACTCCTGATATTCTGTCAATACATCAATAGCCGCAGGACTATAACCAATTTCACATAAAAGAGATACAAGGTCATCTTTTGACAATTCAGCCAAAGCGTCTTCTGCAACAATAAGTTTTTCATTCAATTCAGTAGCTTTCATCTTTTTCTCCTAAACTAATTTACTCTCTATTTAGCTGATCAGTAAATCAGCTAAATTGAACACGAGCTATGGTCTGTGTGAAAAAGACAAATCTTCCTAGAGTGTTAACACTCTTTGTCAGATTTCCTATTTTCACATTGCCCATGACGCTCTTTGTATCTTGATTTTACCAAACGTAAGCGATAACTTCTCCACCAACGTTCTTTTGGCGTGCTTCTTTATCAGTCAGCAAACCTTCAGATGTTGAAAGAATAGCAATTCCAAGTCCGTTCAAGACTTTTGGAAGGTCTTCGCGTTTCTTGTAAACACGTAGACCTGGTTTTGAAACACGTTTCAAACCAGTGATAACTTTTTCACCATTTTGTCCGTACTTAAGGAAGACACGGATGATGCCTTGTTTGTCATCTTCGATGATTTCAACGTTTTTTACAAAACCTTCACGCTTCAGGATCTCAGCAATCCCTTTTTTGATGTTTGATGCAGGTACTTCAAGTACTTCGTGGTTCGCTTGATTAGCGTTACGGATACGTGTCAGGAAGTCTGCAATTGGGTCAGTCATAACCATTTTATATTTCTCCTCTTACTAGTAGTTTGCAAGCTGCACTTGCTAGTTAATGATTGAGCTAGGCTCAGAATAAGTTTCTAGGCTTCAAGTCCTAAGTGAGTCTAGGCATCGGCTTGTAGGCATAACTAAAGTTAGGCAAAAGCCGATAACGAAGAATCATGACGGAATTGGAAGCTAGAATTACCAAGATGCTTTGGTAACGCCAGGGATTTGTCCTTTGTATGCTAATTCACGGAAGCAAACACGGCAAAGTTTAAACTTGCGGTAAACTGAATGTGGACGGCCACATTTTTCACAACGAGTATAAGCTTGCGTAGAGAACTTCGCTGGGCGTTTGTTCTTAGCAATCATTGATTTTTTAGCCATTTGTTTTACCTCCTATATTATTTTGCAAAAGGCATTCCAAGGCCTGTAAGCAATGCACGTGACTCTTCGTCAGTGTTAGCAGTTGTTACGATAACGATATCAAGACCGCGAGTCTTATCAACGTCATCAAAGTTGATTTCTGGGAAGATCAGTTGTTCTTTCACACCAAGTGTGTAGTTTCCGCGTCCATCAAATGATTTTGTTGGAACACCATGGAAGTCACGCACACGTGGAAGTGATACAGTAACCAATTTATCCAAGAACTCATACATACGTTCGCCACGAAGGGTTACTTTAGCACCGATCGCTACACCTTCACGAAGACGGAAGCCGGCGATTGATTTTTTAGCTTTAGTGATAAGTGGTTTTTGACCTGAGATAAGAGCCAATTCTTCAGCAGCTTTTTCAAGGTTTTTAGCGTTTGATACAGCGTCACCGACACCCATGTTCAAAACGATTTTATCCACTTTTGGCACAGCCATAACAGATGAGTAGTTGAACTTTTCAGTCAAAGCAGGTACTACTTCATTAAGATATTTTTCTTTTAAACGATTTGCCATTATACTTCTCCTTTCCTTCGTGATTAGTCAAGCACTTCGCCTGATTTTTTGTTGTAACGAACTTTTTTGCCGTCTACAAACTTATAACCAACGCGTCCTGCAACACCATTTTTGTCAAGAACTTGAACGTTTGACGCATGGATTGGTGCTTCTTTTTCTACGATAGCACCTTGAGGGTTTTCGCTATTTGGTTTTTGGTGCTTCTTAACAAGGTTAACACCTTCAACAACAACTTTGTTTACTTTTGGAAGAGCTGCAACAACAAGTGCTTCAACACCCTTGTCCTTACCAGCAATTACGCGAACTTTGTCGCCTTTTTTTACAAACATTATTAGGTTTCTCCTTTAATTTCTTACGCCCATGAGGGCACCCTGGAAAACTTCCAGGGGACTTGTTTGATTTTTAGATTAAAGTACTTCTGGAGCCAATGATACGATCTTCATGAAGCCACCGTCACGCAATTCGCGAGCAACTGGGCCGAAGATACGAGTTCCGCGAGGAGTTTTGTCTTCACGGATGATGACTGCAGCGTTTTCGTCGAATTTGATGTATGAACCATCTTTACGACGAGCACCTGATTTAGTACGAACGATAACCGCTTTTACAACGTCACCTTTTTTAACCGCACCACCAGGAGTAGCTTGTTTTACAGATGCCACGATGACATCACCGATGTTGGCGAACTTACGTCCTGAACCACCAAGAACTTTGATTGTCAGGATTTCGCGAGCACCGCTGTTGTCAGCAACTTTCAAACGAGTTTCTGTTTGAATCATTTAAGTTTTCTCCTTTCTGGTTTGATTAGATGATAACCGCTTCTTCAACAACTTCTACAAGACGGAAGCGTTTTGTAGCTGAAAGCGGACGAGTTTCCATGATACGAACGATATCGCCTTCTTTGGCAACATTGTTTTCATCATGTGCTTTGTACTTCTTAGAGTAGTTAATACGCTTACCATAGACTGGGTGGTTACGTTTTGTTTCAACTACAACTGTGATTGTCTTATCCATCTTGTCAGAAACGACGCGTCCGACGAGGGTTTTACGTTGATTACGTTCCATTTTAGAATTTCTCCTTTCCCAAGTCTATTATTTAACTTCTGATTGAACAGTTTTGATACGTGCAATTTGTTTTTTCACTTCTTTCAAACGCGCTGTCTGCTCCAATTGACCAGTAGCGGCTTGGAAACGAAGATCAAACAATTCTTTCTTCAATTCATTTTCACGCTTCGCGAGTTCTTCTTGAGAAAGACCACGAAGTTCTTTAACAAAATCTTGAATTTCTTTAAGTTTCATGCTTTCTCCTTATTCTGCTTCACGCTTTACGAATTTACATTTAACTGGCAATTTGTGGCTTGCAAGACGAAGAGCTTCACGAGCGATTTCTTCTGATACGCCAGCGATTTCAAACATCACTTTACCACGTTTAACTGGTGCTACCCAACCTTCTGGAGCCCCTTTACCAGATCCCATCCGTACACCGATTGCTTTTGCAGTGTATGATTTGTGTGGGAAGATTTTGATCCAAACTTTACCACCACGCTTCATGTAACGAGTCATAGCGATACGGGCAGCTTCGATTTGACGGTTAGTGATCCAGTGGCTAGTAGTTGCTTGAAGACCATATTCTCCAAAAGTTACTTCTTTACCACCTTTAGCTTCACCACGCATTTTTCCGCGGAATTCGCGACGGTGTTTAACACGTTTAGGTACTAACATTGGTTATTTACCTCCTTTAGTGTTTTTACGAGCTGGAAGAACTTCACCACGGTAGATCCATACTTTAACACCAAGTTTACCGTATGTAGTATCAGCTTCTTCCCAAGCGTAATCGATATCCGCACGAAGGGTGTGAAGTGGAACAGTTCCTTCAGAGTATCCTTCGCTACGAGCGATATCTGCACCGTTCAAACGACCTGATACTTGAGTTTTGATTCCTTTAGCTCCTGCACGCATTGCACGTTGGATTGCTTGTTTTTGAGCACGACGGAAAGCAACACGTTGCTCCAATTGACGAGCAATTCCTTCACCAACAAGGTGAGCATCCAAATCTGGAGATTTGATCTCGATGATGTTGATGTGTACTTGTTTTCCAGTTAATTTGTTGAGTTTTGCACGAAGTGCATCAACGTTTGCTCCACCTTTACCGATAACCATACCTGGTTTAGCTGTGTGAAGTGAAACGTTAACTTTGTTTACTGCGCGTTCGATTTCAATAGTTGAAACAGCTGCGTCAGCCAATTCTTTTTGAACGAATTTACGGATTGCAAGATCTTCATGAAGGTAATCCGCGTATTCTTTTTCAGCATACCATTTGGCATCCCAATCACGGATGATGCCGACACGCATACCAATTGGATGTACTTTTTGACCCACGATGTTACCTCCTTATTTTTCTGCAACTACCACAGTGATGTGGCTTGTGCGTTTGTTGATTGGTGAAGCTGAACCTTTAGCACGTGGACGGAAACGTTTCATAGTTGGTCCTTCGTTTGCGAAAGCTTCAGATACTACCAAGTTAGCTTTTTCCAAACCAAAGTTGTTTTCAGCATTAGCGATTGCAGAGATCAATACTTTTTCAATAATGCCAGCAGCTTTGTTTGGAGTGAATTTCAAGATTGCGATTGCGTCAGCGACGTTTTTACCACGGATATTGTCAAGAACTAGACGAGTTTTACGAGGTGAAACACGCACTGTACGAGCCATTGCTTTAGCTGAAGTAATTTCTGCCATTTATGTTCTCCTTATTTTCTACGTGTTTTCTTGTCGTCTGCAGCGTGACCTTTGTAAGTACGAGTTGGTGCAAATTCACCAAGCTTGTGACCTACCATGTCTTCTTGGATGTAAACAGGTACGTGTTTACGTCCGTCATAGACTGCGATTGTGTAACCGATGAAACTTGGGAAAATCGTTGAACGACGTGACCAAGTTTTAATAACTTTTTTCTTTTCGTCATTAGCTTGAGCTTCAACTTTTTTCATCAAATGCTCATCGACGAAAGGTCCTTTTTTAAGACTGCGTCCCATTTTTATGTTTTCTCCTTTAAAATAAGTACCACAGCGGCCTGCGCTGCTAGGCAGCGCTACCGAGCTGGCGGATAGATTGTTTTAGATTATTTCTCGTTGCGACGACGAACGATAAGTTTGTCAGATTTCGCTTTCTTGTTACGAGTTTTAAGACCAAGAGCAGGTTTGCCCCATGGAGTAGATGGCGCTTTACGACCAACTGGTGCTTTACCTTCACCACCACCGTGTGGGTGATCGTTAGGGTTCATTACAGAACCGCGAACTGTTGGACGGATACCTTTCCAACGGCTACGACCTGCTTTACCAAGGTTAACCAAGCCATGTTGTTCGTTTCCGACAACACCAACTGTAGCACGGCAAGTACCAAGGATCATACGAACTTCGCCTGATTGAAGACGAACAAGAGTATATTTACCTTCTTGACCCAATACTTGAGCAGAAGCTCCAGCGGCACGGACCAATTCACCACCACGACCTGGTTTCAACTCAATGTTGTGAACCAAAGTACCAACTGGGATGTTAGCAAGTGGAAGTGCGTTGCCGACTTTGATATCTGCTTCTGGACCTGAAACGATACGTTGACCTACTTCAAGACCTTTAGGAGCGATGATGTATGCCTTCACACCGTCAGTATAGTGAACCAAAGCGATGTTTGCTGAACGGTTTGGATCGTACTCGATAGTTTTAACTACTGCTTCAACAGCATCTTTGTTACGTTTGAAGTCAATCAAACGGTAGTGACGTTTGTGACCGCCACCTTGGTGACGAACAGTGATGCGTCCGTTGTTGTTACGACCAGCTTTGCTCTTAAGAGAAACGAGCAAAGATTTTTCTGGAGTGCTAGTAGTGATTTCAGCGAAATCCAAAGAAGTCATATTACGGCGACCGTTTGTTGTTGGTTTATAAACACGAATTCCCACGATATTTCCTCCTTAGATTATTCTGCTTCAGCAGCTCCGAACAACTCGATTGCTTTTGAATCTGCTGTCAGAGTGATGATAGCTTTTTTAGTTTTGTTAGTAAAACCAGTGTAACGTCCAACGCGTTTTGCTTTAGGTTTTACGTTGATAGTGTTGACATTAGCAACTTTAACTCCTTCAAAAGCAGCTTCAACAGCTTGCTTGATCAAAAGTTTGTGAGCGCGAGTGTCTACTTCAAATACGTATTTGCCTGCTTCAAGCTGAGCCATTGAGCTTTCAGTGATGACAGGCTTTTTGATAACGTCATACAAATTCATTATGCAAGAACCTCCTCAATTTTAGAGATAGCTGCTTGAGTAACAAGAAGTTTGTCGCTGTTTGCGATGTCAAGAACACTTGCTGTTGTTGCTGTTGCAACTTTAACATTTGGAAGGTTACGTGCTGAAAGTGCAGCAAATTCATTTCCTTCTTCAAGAATAACAAGTACTTTTGTGTCAATGCTTAATGCTGCAAGCACTTTTGCAAACTCAGCAGTTTTTGGAGCTGTAAATGAAAGGCTGTCTACAGCTACGAATTTGTTTTCAGCAACTTTTTCAGAGTAAACTGATTTCAATGCCAATCTACGAACTTTTTGTGGAAGTTTGTAGGCATATGAACGAGGAGTTGGACCGAAGACGATACCACCACCACGCCATTGTGGAGAGCGGATAGAACCTTGACGAGCACGTCCAGTTCCTTTTTGACGCCATGGTTTGCGTCCGCCGCCTGATACTGCAGAACGGTTTTTAACAGCGTGAGTTCCTTGACGGAGGCTAGCGCGTTGGCTGATGATCACGTCGAAGACAACTGATTCGTTTGGTTCAATACCAAAGATTGCGTCGTTAAGAACTACTTCACCAGCTTCTTTACCAGTTTGGTCAAATAATTTTACGTTTGCCATTATGACTGATTTCCCCTTTCTTTATTATTTACCAGCTTTAACTGCTGATTTGATAGTGATAAGAGATTTCTTAGCACCAGGTACGTTTCCTTTGATCAAGATAACGTTTTTCTCTGGAACAACTTGAACGATTTCAAGGTTTTGAATCGTTACACGGTTGCCACCCATACGTCCAGCCAAGTGTTTGTTTTTGAAAACACGGTTTGGCGCAACTGGTCCCATTGAACCAGGACGACGATGGTAACGTGAACCGTGAGCCATTGGACCACGAGATTGGCCGTGGCGTTTGATTACACCTTGGAAACCTTTACCTTTTGAAGTTCCTGTTACATCAACAACATCACCAGCTTCGAATGTATCAACTGTGATTTCCGCACCAACTTCCAAGCCTTCAATGTTTTTGAATTCACGAATGAAGCGCTTAGGAGCCGTGTTAGCTTTCGCTACATGTCCTTTAGCAGGTTTGTTGCTCAATACATCACGAAGGTCATCAAAACCAACTTGAACTGCGTTGTAACCGTCTGTTTCAACTGTTTTCACTTGAAGAACAACGTTTGGAGTTGCTTCAACAACAGTTACAGGGATTAATTCGCCAGCTTCAGTGAAGATTTGAGTCATTCCCACTTTTTTCCCTAAGATTCCTTTTGTCATGAGAAAATGTTTCCTTTTCTATAATTTTTTTCAAAAAGTTTTTAACGAGCGTTTTTCATGCTCAAGATACCAAGCTTTAGATTAAAGTTTGATTTCTACGTTCACACCACTTGGAAGGTCCAACTTCATCAAAGCGTCAACTGTTTTTTGAGTTGGGTTGATGATGTCGATCAAGCGTTTGTGAGTACGCATTTCAAATTGTTCGCGAGAATCTTTGTATTTGTGAGTCGCACGAATGATTGTGTAGAGGCTACGTTCAGTTGGAAGTGGGATTGGACCCGCAACTTCAGCACCTGTACGTGCAGCAGTTTCTACGATTTTTGCAGCCGCTGTGTCAAGTGTACGGTGTTCGTATGCTTTCAAACGGATGCGGATTTTTTTGTTTGCCATCTTTTTCTCCTTTTTTTCGTCTATTTAAGATAATAGGCTAGCTCCACAAGAAAACCGACAGGTGATTGCGTGGCAATGCAACCGAGCGTGTCGCAACCTCTTGCATCAAAGCTACACGCTGTTTTTTACAGCACCATAGTATCTTAACACAAAGAACCAAGCATTGCAAGGGATTTGAATAATTTTTTAAATCTTTTTTACTAGCCTAAGTTCTTGGAGTAAGTTCTGATCCTCTTATGTAACTAGAACTCAGTTTGACAACTTACCCATTGTTGGGGGTAGCGATAAAGATAGATACTGTCTGATCTGGATCATATTTTTCAAAATCAATACTATACTGACGTTGCAGTTCTCTTGCTTCTTCTGCCCGCCAAATTTGCTGCCAGGTATGAAGGCAACCTTTTGAATCACTTGTATCCACCTCAAATACTTGGTAAGTTTGCTCTGAAGTGTCAAAGTCCCAGTCTTCTTTATCAGACAGACTACAGAGCGACAAGCTGTAATCACCCTTGTAGTCGCTGGCATAATCATGATAAACTGCATAAATCGGAAGCCCTTGGGCAAATGCCTCCTCTACTTCTTTCTGGTGTTCCTGCCATAGATGGTTAATTTTTTCCATCATGTTTGGATCTTGAAAATTATTGGTAGAGATACTACTGATTATTTTTAAAAACATATTTTGCTCCTTTTACTTTCACTTCTAAGGTGACTGACTAACAATCGACCTCAGCTCTAAACCTTCTAACTACCAAGCTACTACTTCACTCAACAAAATGAATTAGCTCTCTTTGCGTATAGGATATATCACGCCGTTCACTATCAACTCCTCTTTCCTAGAGAGAATGGCACCCATAGTAAACAAAACGTTAAATTTACCAGTCTCAATCAGAGACGAAAAACATGTAGGCTTCGACCAAGACCAGCCTTCCAATTCTTATTGATATAGTTTGGAAAGTTTTTAACGAGCGTTTTTTATGCTCAAGTCTAAGATACAAAGGGATTCAAACTCAAAGCAAAAATAGGAAACCGACGCGCGTTTCGTGGCAATGCAATCGATTACGTCGCAACCTCTTGCATCACAGCTAACGCTGTGATTTACAGCACCACGGTAGAATAGCACAAAGCCCCTGCGATTTCAAATGAGGACTCTTAGAAATTTCTCTTGGAGCGGTTGTAGCCGTAACGCTCAACAAAGTCTTCTCGGAATTCCAACAGATTATCATCCATAATGGCTTGACGAACCTTCTTCATGAGATTTACCAAGAAGTAGAGGTTGTGGTAACTGGTCAAGCGGAGACCAAAGGTTTCATCCGCCTTGAGCAGGTGGCGGATATAAGCCCGCGTATAATTGGTACAAGTGTAGCAATCACAGTCGTGATCCAGCGGCGTAAAATCTTCCTCAAACTGGGCATTTTTGACAACCAGACGTCCCTCGCTGGTCATACAGGTACCATTTCGGGCAATCCGAGTCGGCAGGACGCAGTCAAACATATCGACCCCGCGGATAACACCGTCAATCAAGCTATCTGGCGCCCCAACTCCCATAAGATAGCGGGGCTTATTTTCAGGCAGTAGAGGCGTTGTGAAGTCCAGCACCGCATTCATTTCCTCATGTGACTCACCAACAGCCAGTCCTCCGATAGAGTAACCTGGGAAATCCATGCTGACCAAGTCTTGAGCAGACTGGCGGCGTAAATCTTCAAAGCCAGCTCCCTGAACAATCCCAAAGAGACCTTGGTCGTGTGGACGAGTGTGGGCCTTGAGTCCACGCTCTGCCCAACGGCTAGTCCGCTCGATAGACTTCTTGACATAGTCATAAGGCTGGTAGAACTGCGGGCACTCATCAAAGGACATCATGATGTCGCTGCCCAGATTGTTCTGAATAGAGATGGCCTTCTCTGGCGACAGGAACATTTTGGAACCATTGAGGTGGTTTTTGAAGGTTACTCCTTCTTCTGTGATGTTGCGGCTGTCCGCTAGAGAATAAACCTGAAAACCACCACTATCGGTCAGAATAGGCTGGTCCCAGTTCATGAACTTGTGCAGGCCACCTGCACGGGCAATCAGCTCATCACCTGGCCGCAACCAGAGGTGGTAAGTATTGGCCAAGATGATACCAGAACCCATTTGCTTGAGCTCTTCTGGTGACTGGGTCTTGACCGTCGCCTGAGTGCCGACCGGCATAAACATAGGCGTTGGGAAGGTGCCATGCGGGGTGATGATTTCTCCTAGACGAGCACCTGTGTGCTTTTCTTTTTTGATCAAACGATACTGAATCGGTGAATCTGACATGTTTCCTCCTGCTGGGAAAGACAGTCCCAGCTATTTTCTTCTATAAAATAAGCGACAAGCGCTCATAAGATACCGTATGATTTTACCAAAAAAAGTCTTGTCTGTCACGATATGTGGTATAATAAAAATCATGAAATGGAGGTCTGTATGAATTTAAGCGAAATCCGTGCCCAGGCACGAACCATCCGAAATCAAACCAACGGCATTTTCTCACTCTTTGCCATTCCAACTCTGGTAACCATTTTATCTACCTATCTGTCTCCCAACCGTCATCTGGAGGAGATTGTTCCCCAGTTGGAGATCAATCAGGCCTTTGTTGTGATTTTTGGCCGTCAAATTTTTCCACAAATCGTAGAATTTATCATCGCCCTGCTCTTTTTATCTGCTAGCTTCAGCATGATAGAAGTCGTTCGGAAAAAACGCGATACGGTTGGCTTTGCAGATATTGGCCGAATCTTTTCTGCCGAGCTTTTCTCACCGATTTTTATCACACAACTGACTAAAAGTATTCTCCTCTTGTTGTGGAATTCTATCAGCCTTGTCGGTTCATTTTTCCTTATTTTCAGCAGTTACAAGGTGCTAGCTATTTATAGGAAAATATCCGATGTGTCCCAATTGACAGCTGCTAGTCCTGAGGTGGAGCAAATCGTCAGCTATGCGCCCATGATGTTTCTCGGCACTCTCATTGTCTTGGCTGGTACGGCAGTCTTCCTGATGGCAAACTACGCTTACTCTCAGACCGACTTCATCCTTTATGATCAGCTGAGCACTGGCACCTACCAAGGACCTTGGCAAGTCATTGTGCAAAGCAGACGCATGATGAAAGGCTATAAATGGAAACGTTTCTTGCTGGATCTGAGCTTTATCGGCTGGTATATCCTGATTGGTATTACACTGGGAATCGCTGGAGTTGTGGCCTATCCTTACATCACAACAGCCCGAGTACTCTTTTATGAAAATTTAAAATCACTAAGTAAGTAAAATGAGAGTGGGACAGAAATCGGTAATTCCTTAGAATTCGATTTCGTCGTCCCACCTCCGCACAGTTGAGTAGGGCTGTAAAAGCTGATGAAATCAGCGTAGTAGAGCCCACTCAACCACTGCGTCTTGCTCGACAATCCAAAGACAATTGAGAGGCTAGGACTTTTGTCCCAGCCTCATTTTTTCGTCTAGATTTAACGCAGTTGGACCTTCAACACCAAGGGTAATTCGCCTGCTACACTCGGCATGAAAAGACGCAAACCTTGGGGCATTTGTTCCCATTCGAGCGGTTCCTCATAGCCTAGTAAGGATACCTCTTCTATGATACCATGAAAGCGAGACGCGGGATTTTCTCTTTCGTCAGCCAAGGCCTGAATCGTCAGCCACTGATTTGCTGCAGGCTCCATCAGAAAGGCGTACACTGCTCCGCCCTTAGCCGTGAAACGGAAATCCTGGTTTGTATACGGGATGTTTTTCCCATCCGAAAATGGCCCACTATCTACTTGTGTCGGACCTTCTCCAAATTGCCTCCACGCGCGTGAATCATAGATCGCTTGACCGTTCACTTGGAGCCAAGCCCCGATTTCTCTCAAGATTTCTTGATCTTTTTCTGGAATCGTCCCGTCTCCTTTTGGCCCAATATTCAGCAGCAAATTCCCATTTTTGGATACGACATCAATCAAGGTCTGGATGATTTCTTTAGCTGACTTATAGTCAAGGTTCTCTGTGTAGCCCCAAGAATTTCGCGCGATAGCCGTATCCGTCTGCCAAGTGAAAGGCTGGATCTCTGCAAAACCGCCGCGTTCCACTTCCACAATCCCCGCACCAAAAGCCAGCGCATCATGCTTGTAGCAGATGCTAGTCGGCTTCCCAGAAGCTGCTCCTAAATTATAGTAATAGGCCGCAAAAAGCTTTATATACTCTTTAAAAGCTGCATGCTGAATCCACCAGTCAAAATACAAAATCTCAGGCTGGTAATCTCGAACCAGCTCACAGGTACGCAGGAGCCAATCATCTAGAAACTCCTGACTCGGACAAGGCTGACCAAACAAATCATGGTGGTCTGGCTCTGGCATAGCCGGCCAATAGAGTTCCTCGCGACTGACTTCGCTGGCAATGTCACTGGCAAACTCCTTTCCATGCGAAAAGAAAAAATGATGCTCTGCCCGATGGGAAGAGGTACAAAAATGTACTTGCTCTCTTTGGGCTGCCTGACTCAATTCACCCAAGATGTCACGTTTTGGACCCATTTCCACACTATTAAAAGGAGAGAGTTGACTGCCATAAAGCTGGAAGCCGTCGTGATGCTCTGCCACTGGAAAAATATATTGGGCTCCCGCTTCTTTAAAGAGGCGCAGCCATTCGTCCGCATGAAAATTTTCGGCAGTAAAGAGTGGGATAAAATCCTTGTAGCCAAAATCTTTGTGAGGCCCGTAAGTTTTGATATGGTGGTCAAACTCTGCTGTGCCCTGGATGTACATATTTCGAGAGTACCACTCGCTCCCAAAGGCAGGAAGGCTGTAAAGTCCCCAGTGGATAAAAATCCCAAACTTAGCCCTTTTGAACCAGCGAGGAACTTGATAGGCCGCAAGAGAATCCCAGTCTGGATAGAAAGGTCCTTGGTTGGCAACTCTTTGAATTTCTTCTAAAGATATTTTCATCGTTACTACCTCATCATTCAATTAAAACGCTTTCCTTTATTGTACCAATTTTTGGAGAAGAAAGAGCCATTTTACAAAAAAATAATCCAAAACAGCCCTACGAGCAAACTTTTTCGATAAAGCAAAGAAAAAGGAACAGCAATCAATTCTGTTCCTTGTTTTTATATTGTCAGCATGGCGAGCACCTCGGAAAACCACTCGCACCACGAGTCTCATCTCAATACATCAATTCGCTACGCGATAGTAGGGATGTTGGCTTGCATAGGTAAAATCTTGCCCCACTAAAATGCGTTCTTTCGGATTTTCACTTCCAGTATCATAAAGACGAGCTCCTTTAGGAATGGCTGTGAAGGAGGCCACTTGATTCCCTGATTTATGAGTTAAAAACGCTCCAAACTTACCTTCATATACTTGACTATTTGTCAAAGTGTAGTCACTTGACTCATTTCCTCTGTAAGTATGGGACAGCAAGCCATTTGCATCAAAGACTAACCGATTGCCCAAATCGTCTTGCCAAGTACCAGTAATGCTAGAGAAATCACCATTTGCTAGAGCATTGATATCCATACCGGAAGTTGTTGGAGCCACTGGGGCAGCTGGAGTTGGTGACGTGTTCGAATCTGCTGAAGTCTTGTTTTCCACGGGCTTCTCAGTCTGGCTGGGAACACTCTGGTCGCTAGATGTCTGAGGCGTTGAAGAGGATGTCACGGAGTTAGAAGCAGAACTTTGCTTAGCTGATGGTTTGGTAGAAGACTTGCTAGAACTGCTGATCTTAGAGCTCTGAGAGGTAGAACTGCTAGCCTCTGTGGAAGGTTTGGAACTACAGGCTGCGAGCAGGAAAGCAGAGAGTAAGGCAGTGGCTGTCAATAGAATAAATTTACTACGTTTCATAATGGAATCTCCTTGTCAGTTTATCATCAATTTGCTACGCGATAGTAGGGATGTTGTGCAGAAGAGATTGCATCACTTCCAAGCATGATTTGTTCTTTAGGCGCTGGAGCACCATTAAGTGGCAATGCTACGCCTACTGGAACAACGAATAAAGGATCACTACTGCCTGCTCCATTATAACCAAAATCAGCTCTAAACTTATCTCCTTCTACATGACCATTGTAAATAGCGTTATGGTTCAATGTTTCACCATTATTACGTTGCAATGTTACTAATCCATTTGCATCAAAAACTAATTGGTTGCCCAAATCGTCTTGCCAAGTACCTGCAATGCTAGAGAAATCACCGTTTGCTAGAGCATTGACATCTATACCGGAAGTTGTTGGAGTGTTTGAATCTGCTGAAGTCTTGTTTTCCACGGGTTTTTCAGCTTGACTGGAAACACTCTGGTCGCTAGAAAGCTTAGTAGTAGAAGATGCTTTTGCTTCGTTGGAAGCAGAACTTTGCTTAGCTGATGGTTTGGTGGAGGACTCGCCTAAGCTACTAGTCTTAGATGTCTCAGAAGTGGAACTGCTGTTCACCTTCGTGGAAGGCTTAGAGCTACAGGCGGCGAGCAGGAAAGCAGAGCACAAGGCAGTAGCTGTCAATAGAATAAATTTACTACGTTTCATAATGAAATCTCCTTGTCAGTTTATCATCAATTTGCTAAACGATAGTAGCGATGTTGGCTTGCATAGGGGACATCTTACCCCACCAAAATATATTCTTTAAAGCTTTTACTTTGTAACAAAAGAAATATTTTGTAATCTAATTGTAATCCTATGAAATAATTTTGTCAACATTTTGTGTGATATTTTTCTCAAAATTTATTTAAAATTTCTGAAAATGCCTTTTTGATGCAAAAACACAGGAGTTCCTCCTCCTGTGCTTCGTTTCAAATTTTCTCTAAATCCTGAACGATCCGCTCAAAGGCTGCCTCCAAGGAATCTTCGTCTCTAAAGAATGATTCCTCTTCCCAGCCTAAGAAATCTCGATCTTTCCACCAGCGTCTCATATCAGCTGGGGTGAATTCTTCTTGCTTGGCTCTGGTCTGATGGCGGCGAACGGTTTCTTCAAAAGTCAAATCATAGCAATAGGCTAGAGTCTGAGAACCAAATAAATTCCGCAAACGCTCTAGCATGTGCCCATAAATATCTGTCTCATAGAAACCTTCTACCAAGACCAGCAAATCATGTTCGTAGCCGAAGCGTGCCAATGTCTCTGTCAGGTCAATAGACAAATTTCCCGGCTCTACTTTTTCCTTAAACATGTCCCGTCTAACTGTATCCTGCGCAATCAAAAGAGTCCCTTGACCATAGTGTGCCTGCAGTTTCTTAGCCAGACTCGATTTGCCAGAGCCGGAATTGCCACGAATGATGACTAACTTGGCCATCTTATTCGCCTAGAATCAAGCGAGTATGCTCGCGTTTGATGCAGCGATCCATGACGATATCGTCGTGACCAGCTGCACGCAAAATCTGTTCAGCTTCTTCATTTTCCAAGCCCAACTGAGCCCAGAAAATCTTGGCATCTGCTTCCAGAAAATCACGCGCCACATCTGGCAAAAACTCGCTACGACGGTAAACATCGACAATATCCACTGGGAAAGGAATATCTTTGAGACTGGCATAAACTGTTTCACCAAAAATCTGACTGCCTGCTGCCCGCGGATTGACTGGGATAATGCGATAGCCTCGCGCTTGCATTTCCTTGGACACACGGTTACTGGTCGTTTCTTCACGGTCAGACAGACCGACAACAGCAATCACCTTGCTGGTTTCTAGATAGCGCTTGACAACGCCGTCACTGGGATTTTGAAAATGGTAAGTCATAATGCTCCTCCTGTTTTATAAATAATTTTTAACTTTTTTAACAATGATATCTTAGCTGAATACGGTACAAAAAAGGTGATTTCCCTCGCATTCCTTGAATGCTGTGTCAGCTTTCTATTTTCACTTTGTGTTTTACGCCCTTGATATCTTAAATTGAACACGAGCTAAAACCTTGGAAAATAGATAATCCGTTCTAGGAGCATGGCTCCTTCGTCCGGATCCTAATTTTCAGTCGGTTTTGACGCTCTTTGTATCTTGTTTTATTTCGCCTCGTACCAAGTTTGGCCAGCATTTTCATCAGCCACTAGTGGAACGGCCAGCTCAATCGCAGCTTCCATGGTTTCTTTGACTAACTGGCGGACGGCTGTTAGCTCGTCATTTGGCACTTCCAGCACGATTTCATCGTGCACCTGCAAGAGCATGCGAGACTTGAAATTCTTCTCTGTCAGAGCTCGATCCAGATTAATCATAGCGACTTTGAGAATGTCTGCGGCCGATCCTTGGATCGGGCTGTTAATGGCTGTGCGCTCCGCAAAATTTCGGATGTTAAAGTTGCGGGAATTGATGTCTGGCAAGGAGCGACGACGATGGTAAATAGTCTCTACATAGCCCTTATCACGCGCTTCGCGGACAATGGTTTCCATATAATTCTTGATACCTGGGAAACGCTCAAAATAAGTCTCAATGTAGTCCTTGGCAGCCTTGCGGGAAATACCCAAATTATTGGCCAGTCCGAAGTCGGAAATGCCATAGACTACTCCGAAGTTGACAGCCTTGGCATTGCGGCGGTCATTAGGCGTCACATCCTCTGCCTTTTCAATACCAAAGACCCGCATGGCTGTGGCCGTGTGAATATCTTCTCCATGCTGAAAAGCAGTAATCAAATGCTCATCCTGCGAAATGTGAGCCAGCACCCTCAGCTCAATCTGGGAATAATCCGAGCTGAGTAGCACGCTGTCTGCCCACTCCGGTACAAAAGCCTTGCGAATGAGGCGCCCCTGCTCCAAACGAACGGGGATATTCTGTAAGTTCGGGTCAACCGAAGACAAGCGGCCCGTCTGAGTCAAATCCTGAACATAGCGAGTGTGAATCTTGCCGTCAGCCGCAATCGCCTCCTGCAGTCCGATGATATAAGTGGACTGGAGCTTGCTGATTTGACGGTATTCCAGAATCTTAGACACAATCGGTGCAATCGGTGCTAAACGCTCCAGCACGTCCACCGCTGTCGAGTAGCCTGTCTTGGTCTTTTTGGTGTACTCCAGCGGCAACCCCATATCCTCAAAGAGAATGGTTCCCAGCTGTTTAGGTGAGTTGATATTGAACTCCTGACCAGCCAGATCATAAATCTCCTGCGTCAGACTTTCCAGTGTCTTTTCATTTTCCACCTGCATGCCCTGCAGGGTCTCCCGCTCGACCTTAATCCCCGCAATCTCCATCTTAGCTAGGACAAAGGCCAGCGGCTGCTCCATTTCAAGCAACAAATCCAGCTGATTGTGGGCGCGGAGCTGTTCCAGCATCGGCTCTTCTGTTTCCAGCAACACTTGGATTTTACGAGCTAGATTCTCAAAGAGCTGCTCTTGCTCCGGCAGAGCACGCTTGGCCCCCTTGCCATAAACCTCATCATCAGTCGGCAGGATTGTTTGGCCGTAGAGGCGAGCAATAGTCGCCAGCTCATTGTCTTCGACCGTCGAAAGCAGATACTTGGCTAGGCGCGCATCAAAGGCTGCTGCTGGCAGTTCGATACCATAATGACTGAGCAGTACTTTGGCCCGCTTGAGGTCGTAGGTTTTCAGAGCTGTTTTTGTCAAAAACTTCTGAAAGAGAGGCTGCTGCAGTAAATCGCTGGTGCCGACATAAATCTGACGGCTATCCCCCCAGGCAAGACCGACAATCTCTTCCCTGTGATAGTTGTCGCCCAAGATCTCAAAATAGAAAAATTGCTCTGGTGCCAGCATATCTGCTGTCACCTCAGTCACTTTGGTAAATTCAATTGGTTTGACTTCTACCGGCTCTTGACCAGTTCCTAGCTGAGCCTTGAGCTGCTTGAAGCCCATCTCGTCGTAGAACTTGCTCAGAGCCTCTACCTGAGGACCCTTATAAACCAAATCATCCAGCCCGATTTCAATCGGAGCCTGAGTATTGATGGTAGCTAGAGTTTTGGATAAGAAGGCCTTGTCCTTGTCATTGATTAAATTTTCCTTCATCTTGGAAGCCTTGAGCTGGTCAATATTTTCATAGAGATTTTCCAAAGAGCCATACTCCAAGAGGAGCTTGAGACCAGTCTTCTCACCGATCTTGGTCACTCCGGGGATATTATCCGACTGATCGCCCATCAGCGCCTTGAGGTCGATGAACTGCTCTGGTGTGATGCCCATCTTTTCCATGAGGTAGGCTGGGGTAAATTCCTCAAACTCGGCTACGCCTTTCTTGGAAATCTCCACCACGGTATTTTCATCCGTCAGCTGAATCAAGTCTTTATCGCCACTGACAATGGTCACATCGTAAGGCACAGCTGTTTTTTCAGCCATCTTGTCCAAGGTTCCAATGATGTCATCCGCCTCGTATTGAGCCAAGTCATAGAAGTGAATGCCTAGGTGCTTCAGCATTTCTCGGATAAAGGGCAGCTGCTCACGAAATTCATCCGGTGTCTTGGCCCGACCAGCCTTATAATCAGCATACATCTCGGTCCGGAAGGTCGTCTTGCCAGCATCAAAAGCTACTAGGACATGAGTCGGCTGCACGCGCTCCAAGAGATGATTGAGCATGAGGTGGAATCCATAAATGGCGTTGGTATGCAGGCCCGATGGACTCTTGAAACGGTCGATTTGATTATAAAGCGCAAAAAAAGCGCGAAAAGCAACGGACGAACCGTCGATTAATAATAACTTATTCTTATTTTCCATAGGTTTATTATAACACGAAAGGCGGACAAAGACAGGAAAGGCGGCGTGGAAAATTTAAAAGTGATTTTAATAATTCCTCTATGGTATAATAATAAAAACTAGGAGGTGAAGCATGTTCCCAATAACCATTCCAACTCTTGTGACTGAGGAAGTGTATCAACGATTTGCTTGGGCTGTTTTCTTACGCGGGAAAAGATTTTTGCTGAATATGTTCATTTTGATAGGAATTCTATCTCTCTATCTTATCTTCCTACCTGACAACCTGAAGCGATTTTCTTTCTTCATCGTGCTATTTACATCTTTGATTGTATTCCCAATAATGTACTTTGGCACGGACTTTCAGATAAGGAAGGCCTATCGAAAAACTCCTTTCTGGAAGGATATGGAGCAAACTCTTATATTTGAGAAAGATAAATTCTCTGTGAAAAGCAAACGAGGAGAGTTTCTTTATAGCTATGATGACATCGTCAAAGTTTTTCATACTAAGGAAGATTTTTATATCATGTTGGGACCAATTGTTGGTTTCCCTATTGAAAAAAAGAACTGTACTCCCGAGGCGCTTGAGTTCTTGCTAGAACTTCACATTGAGCATATGTAAAAGAAAAAGCAGGCTAGACTGACAGTAAATCAGTTTTAGTCTGCTTTTTATCTTGTAAATAATTGCTTTATATCCACCAACTTCTCTATTTTCTGATTGATTTCTGGTCGGTAGTCACAGAAGTTAATGCTCTGGATGCCACTGTTGGCAGCGACATCCACATCCAGCGTCCGGTCGCCGATATAGTAGGTTTCCTGCTTGTCCAGGCTATATTTCTCGAGCAGATAGTCGACACCTTCTGGGTGAGGCTTGCGCTCAAAGCCGTTGGCTGTTGTGATAATTTCTGTAAAATAATCATGAATGTCCAAGCCTTGCAAGATTTGATGGGCATTGAGTCCCTTGTGGGTATAGACAAACTGGGCAATGCCCTGCTCCTCAGCCCAAGCCAGTATCTCCGCTGCTCCCTCCATCAGATGGATCTGAGCATTTTTCTCCTTTAGGCTTGCTCCACGGAAGGCATTCATCTCGGCAGCGTCCAGGCCTTTCTCAGACGCTACTTTTTCCAAGAGCTTCTGGACAGAGTGCTTTAGGATATAGCTGTGAATACTTGCCCTGTCAAAGTCCAGATCATAGTGGGCGTAGGTTTCCTCAATTCCTGCCAAAATAGCATCGTAAGAGTCCAGCAAGGTGCCGTCCAAATCCCAAATAAACGCTGTTGTCATGTGATTTCCCTCATTTTTCTGTCGTATAAAACCTTTAAAAATAGCCAGCGGAAGCCATTGTCCAAGAGAGTCCCAGCCCAGACTCCCGGCAGACCCAAGCCAAAGGTCGCACCTAGTAAATATCCTGAGACGATGCGAATCAGCCACATGCCAATAGTCGTAGCATAAAAGGGTAGTCTGGCATTGCCCAGCCCCTGCCAAACCGCTGTGTAAATCACGGTTCCGACTGCCATAGGAGTTCCTAGCAGGGAGAAAAGTATGACTGAAAGACTGGCTGTGATCGCTCCGCTATTGTCCGTATAGAGCAAGGTCAGCGGTCGACCAAGGGCGAAAATCCCTAAAGCCAAGGGCAGCATGCAAGCAAAAGACAGCCAGAAGGCCCGCTGACGAATCAGACCTACCGCTTGCATATCTCCCTCGCCAACCGCATGGGCCACAAGCATGACTGTTGCTGTCGCGACCCCGAAAGCCGGCATGTAGTTAAACTGAGTCAGGACTTCACCAATGGCATTCCCCGCTACTGCGTCCGTCCCAAAGACGACCACAATGGCGATGATTACCACATCACCTGCCCGCATCATGAGGCGCTCTCCAGCAGCCGGCAGAGACAGGCGCAAGAGCTCGCCATCTAGGCCCCAGCTCCAACGGATCGTGGACAAGTCTAGCTCCCGCCAGAGAATCAGCACACCGACCAAACGAGCCAGCACCGTTCCCAGCGCTACACCGACAATACCAAGCTGAAAGACATAAATCCCCAGACCGGAAAAGAGAGCATTGAGGACATTAGTCAGAAGACTGACATACATGGGGAATCTAGGATTGCGCGTGACCCGCACCAGAGCTCCAAAGGAAGTCATCAAGCCTAGCAGAACAATTGTCCCACCAACCAGAGCCAGATAAAGACCACCTGCTTCAGCCACCGCCTTTTCCGTCCCCAGCAGATCCAGCATCTGCCTGCCAAAGAGCAGGGAAATCAACCCCAATAGAAGGCTCAGAAGCAGCGTCAGCTTGATAGCCTCAGCTGTATGATAGGCCAGACGCTCCTTGTCTCCCTGAGCCAGAGTCTTGGAGATGAGACTGGAAACAGCAGCCCCCAGCGCGATAAAAATTGCCTGATAAATGGTAATAATGTTTCCGGCCACCGAGACACCAGAAATCGCAATCAGCCCAAGACTGGCCACCAGATAGCTGTCGACCATGCCCATGAGCATCTGCAAAAAGTTCTCCGCCATAGCCGGCAAGGCGATATTCATGATTTTTTTATAAGTCGTCATAGAGAAAATTCTCCCTCTTAAGCATAAGCTACTTCACTTTCTTGCATTAGATGTCCTAAGAAAAAATCAGCCAGATATCCAGCTGATTTTAGGCTTTCTAAGCCAATTTTACAATCCCAAGTAATTCTCTACTGCTGCCTGCATTTGGTCTGCAGCGACCGTCGTTGTGTGGCGAACTGGTGCTGTTTCTAAGCCGTCCACAGCTGGTGGCAGGGCTACACCAGAAAGTTCGTGCAGTTGACCCAAAGCCTCAAAATCACTGAGGCCTGTCTGACCAGTCACAGCCTCAACTGCTACAACTGGGAATTTATAAGGACTAGCGGTAGATGCGATAACAGTCTTGCGCTGATCACCTGTTTCTGCCAAGTATTTTTGATAGACAGCAGATGCAACGGCTGTATGAGGGTCTTCAATGTAGTCAGACGCTTGATAGACCCGCTTGATTTCAGCAGCTGTTTCCTCTTCTGTCGCATAATCAGCCGCAAAGAGTTCTAAAATTTCAGCATCAAAGTCCGTCAGTTCATACTGGCCTTGCTCATTCAGAGCCGCCATCAGGGCAGCCGTTTTCTCAGCGCTGTTACCAGACAGATGGAAAATCAAACGCTCCAAGTTAGATGAAACCAAAATATCCATGGACGGGCTAGTCGTCACCTTAAAGCTCCGCTTCTTGTCATACACCTGGGTCTTGAAAAAGTCAGTCAGGACATTGTTCTCATTTGATGCGCAGATCAGCTTGCCAACCGGCAGACCGATTTGCTTAGCATAGTAGGCCGCCAAGATATTACCAAAGTTCCCCGTCGGAACTGTGAAGTTGACCTTATCCCCTGCTGTGATTTCTCCCGTTTTCACTAACTGAGCATAGGCATAGACATAGTAAACAATCTGAGGCACCAAACGGCCGATATTCATAGAGTTAGCTGATGAAAACTGCAGTTTATGCTCCAAGAGACGAGCCCGCAAGTCTGTGTCGTTGAACATCCGCTTGACATTGGTCTGGGCATCGTCAAAGTTGCCATCAATGGCCACCACATGCGTATTGGCACCTGTCTGCGTCGTCATTTGCAGCTCTTGGACCTTGCTAACACCGTCTTTGGGATAAAAGACGATAATCTCAGTCCCCGGAACGTCCGCAAAACCTGCCATAGCCGCCTTACCTGTATCGCCAGAGGTCGCCGTCAAAATGACAATTTTGTTTTCCAAGCCATGCTTTTTAGCTGCGGTTGTCATCAGGTGAGGCAGGATGGACAAAGCCATGTCCTTGAAGGCAATAGTCGCTCCGTGGAAAAGTTCTAGATTGTACTGACCATCCAGCTTGACCAAGGGAGCAATCGCCGCATCATCAAACTTGCTATCATAGGCATTATTGATACAGTGGTCCAGCTCTGCTTCAGAAAAATCATCCAAAAATGCAGACAAAACCAGCTTGGCTACTTCCTGATAAGAAGCGTCTTTGAGCTTGGCAAAGTCCAAATCGACCTGTGGATAAGTAATGGGCGTAAAAAGACCACCATCTGTAGCCAAACCTTGCAGAATCGCTTGGCTGGCTGTTACTCTATTCTTTTCGTCACGCGTTGATTGATAAACTAAAGTCATTCTCTCTCATCCTTTATCTGTAGTTCGTTTTATTATATCAAAATTTATCAGAAAATTCTCCATTTTTATCAAAATTAAAAAACAAAAAGAGAGTGGGACAGAAATCGGTAATTCGTTAGAATTCGATTTCGTCGTCCCACCTCCGCACAGTTGAGTAGGGCTGTAAAAGCTGATGAAATCAGCGTAGTAGAGCCCACTCAACCACTGCGTCTTGCTCGACAATCCAAAGACAATTGAGAGGCTAGGACTTTTGTCCCAGACTCAATCAAATGTTAAAACTCAGACAAGGCTTTTATTTGCTGGCCCTTTTCATCGAAATTGTCTGGGCTCAGCCATTGCTCCAGACGAGTCTTGACGGCTGGCCAATCGCTGTCAATCATGGAGAGCCAGTCGGTGTCTCGGTTGCGCCCCTTATAGACGACCGCCTGACGAAACCTGCCTTCATAGGTGAAACCAAGCCGCTCTGCTGCCCGTCTTGACGGCTGATTGAGTGCATCGCATTTCCATTCGTAGCGGCGATACTCCAGCTCTTCAAAGACATAGCGTGCCAGTAAGTACTGGGCTTCTGTAGCCAGTCTGGTGCGCTTCAGCTGCGGTGAATAGGTCACAGCGCCTACTTCAATCACACGATTGCCTCGGTCAATTCTCATTAAAGCGAAGGTTCCCAGCGCCTTGCCACTCTCCTTGTCCACAATGGCATAGTGAAAACGGTCCTGTGCTGCCAGCATCCGATCTAGCTTCTGGGACCATTCTGCCTGATTTTGGGCAGGATTTTGAAAGAGATAGGTCCACATATCCGCAGGAGAATCTGGGCCATACACTTCATACAAATCCGCTCCATGCTTGTCTTTGGACAACCGCTCAATGACAACATACTGGCCTTCTATTCGCTCTAGCTTAGGTAAATCCCCCGGCTCAAAATCTGGCAACCCCTCCCCAATAGGCTGGCCTAGTTCATTGATTCGCATATAAAACCTCACAATCTAGCTCTACTGATTTCCAAAAGCTGGATAAAAATGCTTGAAATGATTAGAAGCTACACTTGCCATCAGCTCCTATCTCCCTTGCTTCAGATCCAAACTTGGAACATTACTTGTGTAAATTATATCACTTTTTCTTTCATTCGACGCAAACTTTAGGAAGTACCTCTTCAGAAAAAGGCGGTCATAATATCTGTAAATGTTGAGATTACAGTCTACTCATACTTTAATGGAAAGCCAGATATGACAATTATTGGTTTTGTAAACGCTTTATTTTGGCTAAACTATGTTATAATGAAAATACGTTTTTATTATTTTGACCAAAGAAAGTGACCCATCATGAGACACCAGCAAAATATCTTGGCCATCATCGAAAGCTGTTACGACACTATGACCGATGTCGAAAAGCGGATTGCCGACTATTTTTTGAATCCGACCGATATAGAAGGGGATCTGTCCTCCCTCGAAGTAGCGCAAACCTTGCACATCTCACAGGCGGCCTTGACCCGTTTTGCTAAAAAATGTGGCTTTAAGGGCTATCGGGAGTTCAACTTCCAATATCTCCAACAGCTGAAAATCAGCAAAACGGAGCATACAAATCTGAAAAATGATTCGTCCCGCCAAGTACTACGCAACTATATTCAAATTCGACAACAAACCGAGGACTTGATTGACGAAAAAAGATTGGAGCGCGTAGCCCAGCTGATTGAAAAAGCGGATCGTGTCTATTTTTTTGGCACGGGAAGCTCGGGGCTCGTTGCTCGCGATATGAAACTGCGCTTCATGCGCTTAGGGGTTATTTGTGAAGCCCTGACAGATGCGGATGGCTTTGCTTGGACAACGAGCATTTTAGACAAAAACTGCCTAGTTATCGGCTTTTCTCTTTCAGGTCAAACCCCATCCATTATTGACAGCCTGATTGATGCTAAGGGCATGGGGGCTAAGACCGTATTAATCACTGGCCAGCCTGATTTGATTAAAGAAGACTTTTCAGAAATCATCCCAGTTGCAATGCAAAGTAAACCCCAGTTTATCCAACGCATCTCAGCTCAGTTCCCAATGTTGCTGATGATTGACATACTTTATGCCTTTTTCCTAGAAATCGACCGAGAGAGAAAGGAAAAAATCTTCAATAGTTACTGGGAAAATCACAAACTTAACGGCTATTACCGTAGGCATCAATAAAAGGCTAGGACAAAAATCCTGGCCTTATTTTTAACTCCTTGATGGGTTACTGACTGCTCAACCTCAAAGGGCTGGTACTTCTTAAAAGTCTTGGGCAACCTTTTAAATCTACTCCTAAAGACAAGTAAGCAAAGTTAAATTTTTGAAAATTTAGCTCTATCCACCGAATTTTTCCTGTCATGTCAATTTCTTCTAAAATATCGTCCAGCCATCTACAGAAGCAGTTTTCTAAAAGCAAGAAACCTGAGGGGCCTCAGGTTTACTTGGATTACTGATGTTTATTTTTAAAGTGGTAGTAGGCCCCAAACATGCCCGCCGTATTTTGGTGATAGGCAAAGGCTAGTTTGGTCTTCTCAGCTATGCTGGGCACCAGAGCATCCTTGAGAGCCGCTTGAATACGCGGTCGAAGAATGGCCTCTTGTCCCATGATACCACCGCCCAAGACGACGATTTCCGGATTGACGACATAGCAGATATTGGCAATTCCCTGCCCCAGATAGCCTACCATGCGATCGATGCCCTCAATACAGAGTTTATTGCCTTCGGTCGCTTCTTTGAAAATCCTGCGACCATTCCAGAGAGAGGGATCTTCTCCGTGCAATTCAGCGACATATTGAACCAAGGCTGTGGTCGAAGCTACATCCTGAAAGGCTCCGTCCGGCAGGTGCAGATAGCCTACTTCGCAGGCTGAGTTGCTAAAGCCGTGAAAAACTTGCCCATCCGCTACTAGACAGCCACCAATCCCTGTCCCAATCGTTAGACAGACCGCAATTTTTGCTCCCTTACCATGGCCAGACATGACCTCAGCCAGACCGGCACAATTGACATCATTCTCAATCTCGCAAGGAATGGAAAACTCCTCCTCCAAGACCTTCTTAAATTGCGTCCCAGCATAATTAGGAATCTGAGGACCAGCATAAAAGATCTCTCCCTTGTCTGGATCGACCATACCAGCTGAGGAGATACAAATCCCCTCAATCGAACCAGCCTGCGCATAGTCCGCAACTATCTTTTGAACCTTACGCATAATTTCCGGACCGCCCTTATGGGCTTCCGTTGGTATTTCATGGGCTTCTACTAGCGTTTCTTGGTCGTCTATCAGGCCGTATTTGATATTGGTACCGCCAATGTCAATCGTAACATAATTTCCCATAAGCATCCTTCTTTCTTTTTAGAGGAAGCGCTCCTTAGTTTCTTGGATCAAGGCCGCTGCTGCTTCTACGACTGGACGGTCTGCTTCTACGACTGGTGTCAAAGGAGCACGAACAGAGCCGATAGTCAGGCCTTCGTTAAGCTTGAGAACCTCTTTGATAACAGCATACATATTGCCATGAGCACTGGTTAGCTTGCCGATAATGTCGTTAATGGCAAACTGCAACTCTTTGGCTCTTTCTAGTTCCTTGTCTGCAATCAGTTGATTGAGTTTGAGGAAGAGCTCTGGCATAGCTCCGTATGTACCACCGATACCGGCTGCAGCACCCATAAGACGGCCACCTAAGAATTGCTCATCTGGACCGTTAAAGACCAAATGGTCACTGCCACCAAGTGCTGCAAATGTCTGGATGTCCTGAACTGGCATGGAGGAATTTTTCACCCCAATCACGCGCTCATTTTTCAGCATTTCCTTATAAAGACTCGGAGTCAGGGCTGCGCCAGCCAATTGCGGAATATTATAAATCACAAAATCAGTATGTGGGGCAGCCGCACTGATATCATTCCAGTACTGAGCGACAGAATATTCTGGCAGTCGAAAATAAATTGGCGGAATAGCCGCAATGGCATCAACTCCTAGAGCCTCCGCATGTTTTGCCAACTCGATACTGTCTTTAGTGTTATTGCAGGCCACGTGAGCAATAATAGTCAGTTTGCCCTTAGCAACTTTCATTACTTCTTCTAAAATTACTTTTCTGTCGGCCACGCTCTGGTAGATACATTCGCCTGATGAGCCGTTGACATAGAGACCTTGCACGCCCTTGTCGATGAAATACTCCACCAAAGCGCGAGTCCGCTCCGGGCTGATTTCACCCTCCTCGTCATAACAAGCATAAAAAGCTGGGATGACACCGTGATATTTCTTTAAATCTTTCATTTTCAAATTTTCTCCAAATGTACTAATTCTAGATTATAGACTGCTGTATTTAGCGAAGATTTTTTCCAAAATAGGAAGCTGCAAATAAGCCAGACCTGCAAAGCCGATAAAGGCAAAGAGGGAAAATCCTAACAGCAACACAAAGCCTGAACTATAGATGATGACAAGGATCGCGGCTATAACCGCCATCATAACAAAGAACCAAGGAAAATTCAGACTTACAATCACTAGGCTGGTCTGTAAAAGGTCTCTAAAAGACATGAGAAACTTACCAGCCAAGGGATAGACGCAAAGAGAAAGCAGGATTGTAAAAATAATAATTCCAAAACAAACCGCCTTTAAAACTTGGAAAGGCAGGGCTTCCTGCGTCCGAAAAAGCAGGAGGTCAAAGAGACTGATACAGACTAAAGCCAATTCCAGCAAGCCCAGTTTGAGCCCTTGCTTCCAATTTTCTCGAAAGATTCGAGTGTAAGTTCTGATTACTTTTACCCGACGGTTTCCCTTGATTTCAAAAAGTGTTTGATAGAGGCTGATCTTGGCAATCCCAATGGTCACCAAGGGCAGACAAGACAAGAGAAAGAGAAGATTGACCGTCATCAAATCCAGGATTTTCTCACAGATTTGCATGAAAAAATTATCTGTATCAAATATAGCTCTGATGAGTCCTGTTCCCTTATCTGACATAAGTTTCTCCTTTCTCTACTAGCCTTGCAAACTCAAAAATCTCGCTCAACTAGGGCTAGTCTATTAACACTTTAAAAAGATACTTTCTGACATTTTCTTCCAGACCCGCATAGCCATTCGGCTGATGGGCTTCTCCTGGAAAGAAAATCGCAAAATTATGGTAACCCAACAAGAGAGGATAACGATTTTGACAATGAACAAAGCCGATATCTGCCTCTTCATCAAAAGCTACTGCCTCATCGACCATCTGGCTACCATAGGCCGAATACTCATGCCCTGCTACTAGCAGATGAAAATCTGCATATTTTTTATGATATTCAAATTGATCATTGGCCTCTTGATTGAGCGTGTTTTCCTGAACCAAGAGAAAGACCTTATCTCCATCCACTTCATAGCGTCCCAAGTCAAAGCTGTCTTTGCGGTGCTCATAGAGATAATCAATCGCTTTATCCAGGTTCGGATGAAGGCCCTTGTAACGAGTCACATTTTTTAAATCGTCAAAAATCATAGTTTTATTTCCTCTATTGAGCGCCTTATCCTTTGACAGCTCCCATAGTAATCCCTTGAGTAAAGGATTTTTGGAAGATGAGGAAGACTGCTACGATTGGCACCGCCGCCAAAGCAGCACCGGCCATAATCAGACCGTAGTTGGTTGCCATCTCAGCCTGCATGGTCGCAACCCCTAACGAAATCGTCAGATTGTTCCGCGAGGTCAACATTACGAGCTGCATGAAGTAGTCATTCCAAGTGTTGATAAAGGTAAAGATAGCCAGAGCAGCAAAGCCTGGTTTGACGATAGGAAAAGCTACACTCCAGAAGGTCCGGATTTCACCACAACCGTCGATCTTAGCTGATTCCAGAAGCTCTGTCGGGATATTTTCACTAAACTGCTTCATGAGGAAGACCCCGAACGGCCAGCCAACTAAAGGTAAAATAACTGCCCAAAGGGTATCGTGGATTCCCATGAAATTGACAATCCGCACTAGAGGTACTAGGACAACCTGCTTAGGCAAGGCCATAGCCGCGATAAAGATAGCAAAGAGAATCCGTTGCCCGTAAAAGCGTTTCTTAGCCAAAACGTAACCAGCTAAAGATGACGTCGCACAAACCAAGAACATGGTCGCCAGCGAAATGAAGACACTGTTCCACATCCATTGCAAAGCCGGATTTTGAACGGCTAATTGCTGGAAGTTCTCTGTTGTCGGGTTTTGTGGCCACCATTGAGGCGGAATCATAATTGTATCCGGCTGAGATTTAAAAGCTCCAGTCAGAATCCAGTAGAATGGAAAGACAAAGAGCACGGTCAAAAGTGCTAAAATAACAGATGAGAACACTTTAAATGAATTAAATTTTTTTGGTTTCATATTCCTGCTCCTTTCTTTAATATTCCACATCGTTACCGAGAATCTTGAACTGGGCGAAACTGATAATCGCAATCATAATCGCCAGAAAGACTCCCATGGTGTTTGCATAGCCATATTCAGATAGCTTGAAGGCTTTTTCATATAGATAGTACATAAGCGTACTCGTTGAATAGTTTGGCCCACCTGATGTCAACAGCTGAATCAAGGCGAAACATTGGAATGAGTTAATAGTTGTGATAATAGCGATATAAAGTGTCGTCGGCAAAAGGCTCGGCCATTTGATTTTCCAAAAGACCTGCATCTCTGTTGCCCCATCCACACGCGCAGCCTCCACTAGAGAATTATCGATATTTCCCATAGCTGCGATATAGAGAATGATGGGCTGACCGACAGATGTTGTCAGCAAAATAACAATGATAGCGGCCAATGCCCACTGTTTGTCTCCCAGCCAAGAAATGTTTTGGTTGATGATATGGCCAGATTTCAAAACAAAGTTCAAAATACCAGATAGCGGATCGTAGATCCACTTCCACACGACTGTCACGGCAACACTACCTGTAACAACCGGTAGGAAGAAGACGAAACGGTAAAAGGAGCGAGAAACAGCATTCATCTCATAGGTCTGTGAAGCCACAAACAAAGAGAAGAGCACGACTACTGGCACAGAGCCGATTACAATAATGACTGTATTAATGAGTGACTTAACAAAAACTGGATCATTGAACATCCGAATGTAGTTATCAAACCCAACGAATGTAAATGAGGTCATTGTATAATTAAAGAAACTAGTGATAAATCCCATTATCATAGGCGCCAAAACAAATACTGTAAAGAATATAAGAATTGGAGCTAAAAACGCATATGATATTAGGGTTTCTTTCATTCTGATTTTATTGACTTTCACAATGAGGTACCCCTCTTTCAAGATTTTCTAACAAAATACCCCTTTTTCTATTTTTAGAGACTGACAACAGAAAAAGGGGCGGATTTTAAACTTGCTTATTTTTTAGTAATCGTTTCGTTTGCTTTTTCAGTAAATGTCTTCAAAGCAGGTTCAACTTTTTCATCTCCATTAGATACAGATTGTAACATTGGGAACCAGAGTGTTCTCATTTCTGCAAATCCATCAATGGTGTTGTAGTATGGTGAGTAGTATTTAGTCCAGCCACTGATTGTTTCCATACGCTTGTCATCATAGAGTTTACCAAAGGATGTACGAACTGGGAAAGCACCTGTACGAACAACGTTCTTAGGTCCCCATTCTTTGTCATCAGCGATGAATTTCACAAATTTCTTGGCTGCTTCTACTTTCTTGTCGTCTTTGTTGTTAAAGACTGCAAAACCATTTACAAGATATTCAAGTGCTGGTTTACCTGAGTCTGATGGGAATGGTACTTCTACTACTTCTACTTTACTTGCTTCCAACAATTTAGCTTGGATACCATTTTGTGCTGGTGCCCAAAGAACAGTGTAAGAAGTTTGACCGTTAGCGAAGTTTTGGATGTCTGCTCCACCATCGTATTGAGAACCGTTCATCATGAGGCCATTGTTGATCCAGCTCACTGCTTTTTCAAGACCTTTGACAAATTTCGGATCATCAGTTGTATATTTAGTTACTTTTTCGTCTGTAACGGAGCCGCCATAGAGGTTAGCGATGAAGGCACGAGTTCCTTGGTCACCACCTTGACCGTTACTGAAGAGAGAGCCAGGTGTATAACCTTTGTCTTTAAGCGCTTTCAAAACTTTTTCAAAGTCATCTGTTGTCCAGCCTTCTTTAACTAGGTTGAGGACACCAGCATCTTCCAACATTTTCTTATTCATTGCCATATAGAATGGAGCAGAGCTGATTGGATACATATAAGCTTTGTCTCCAGCCTTGCTGGCTTGGATAATGTTATCGTTGTTAACATCTTTGACGAAATCATCTGTGAAGAGGTCGTTCAAGTCTGCCAACTTACCGTTTTTACCGTATTGAATAATCCGGCCTGGTGCATCGAAGAGCACGTCTGGCGCTGTTCCAGCCTCGATAGCTGTCGTAATTTTTTCTGGACCTGACTTGAAGTCGATTGTTTCCAAATTAACATGAATGTCTGGATTTGCTTTTTCAAATGCTTCAATGATGGATTTTTCATAAGTTCCCACACCATCGCTGGCATTTTCTTGAGTGAAGACCGGGAATGCCCACCAAGTAATCTCTGTCTTACCAGATTTATCACCAGAGCTAGCTGCTTTATCTGAGCTACCACCACCGCTACAAGCTGCTAACGTAAGAACTGCGGCTCCCGCTACCAATGAACAAAGCAATTTCTTCATTTTCATTTGTTTTTCTCCTTTAAAATTAAGATTCCAAGCTGACCTAAACAGCTTTTACCTGCATATTGGAGAGTGGGACGGACCTCTTTCATTAGGCGCCCCAGCCTCGTTTTTCCTGTGTTATTTCTCTGGACAAGCGTCCACCTATATTTTATTAAAATGCTAAACTTTTAAAAGTACAATCACTCCTTCTCTGTGACCTTTCTTTTATCCTAAAATAAAGTCAGTCAGTTCATTTTAGGTTGTTTTACAAAGTAATTCGTTTTTGAGTCTCACTATCAAACAGATGACTCTTAGGTAGTTTGAAGGTAAAGCGAAGCTTCGAACCTGGATCCAGATAATTAGAAGCATCTACCTTGGCTGAAAACTCTTGGCTACCCACCTTACAGTAGAGCACTGAGTCACTACCCAGTAACTCTGACACGACAACCTCCGCATCGACCACATCGCCAGGGAAAGTATCCTCTACAATCAAGTCGGCTGAGATATCCTCTGGTCGGATACCCAAAATAATTTTCTTACCTTGGTAGCCTTTTTCTGTCAAAAGCTTCTCTTGACCACCTGTCAGGGTAAGATTGAGTTGATCACCATCAGTCAGTTGATGACCAGATACCATCACTTCAAAGAAGTTCATAGCTGGACTGCCGATAAAGCCTGCAACAAACTTATTCGCTGGTTCATTGTAAAGCTCTTGCGGAGTTCCGACTTGCTCGATACGACCGATAGTTCCCGTGCCCGCTTCATTTTTCGTCGCTGACATGATAACAATGCGGTCGGCCAAGGTCATTGCCTCGGTTTGGTCGTGGGTAACGTAAATGGTTGTTGCTCCGATACGGCGGTGGATTTTGGCAATCTCAGCACGCATGGACACACGCAGTTTCGCATCCAAGTTTGACAAAGGTTCATCCATCAGGAAGACCTTGGCATCACGCACGATGGCACGACCCATAGCAACACGCTGACGTTGACCACCAGACAAGTCCGCTGGTTTGCGGTCTAGAAACTCTTTCAAACCAAGGATTTCAGCTGCTTCTTGCACCCGTTTGTCGATATCTTCCTTGCTGTACTTGCGCAATTTCAATCCGAACGCCATGTTGTCATAAACTGTCATGTGTGGATAGAGGGCATAGTTCTGGAAAACCATGGCAATATCACGATCCTTGGGAGCAATATCATTGACTAGTGTCTCATCGATATAGAGCTCGCCCTCAGTGATGTCCTCCAGTCCCGCAATCATACGAAGCGTTGTGGATTTCCCACATCCAGAAGGGCCAACAAAGACGATAAATTCTTTGTCTTTGATTTGCAAGTCGAAATTTTCTACAGAGTAGAAATCACTATTAGGATATTTTTTGTAGAGCTTATTTAACTTTAAGGTCGTCATTGCTTTACCTCACTTTATTTTACTGCTGCAACGAAACGCTCGGTGATTTCCTTTGGTCGAGTAATGGCTCCGCCTACTACAATACCGCGAACACCTAAATCATGGATTTGCTTGGCTTGATCTGGATAGTGAATCTTGCCCTCAGCAATCACATCTACTCCCGCATCACAGAGCTTCTTGACCAGTTCAAAATCTGGTCCGTCTACCTTAGGACTGTAGGAAGTGTAGCCTGATAAGGTCGTACCGACAAAGTCAACGCCAGCTGCTACAGCTGCCACGCCTTCCTCAAAGGTACTGATGTCAGCCATCAGCAGTTGCTGCGGATATTTCTCCTTGACTTGGCGGATAAAGTCCTCAACCTTCAAACCATCATAGCGTTCCCGCTGGGTGCAGTCCAGAGCGATGACCTCGATATCAAGGGCAGCCAGCTCATCCACTTCCCGCATGGTCGCAGTGATAAAAGGCTCCTGTGGTGGATAGTCCCGTTTGATAATCCCGATAATCGGGAGCTTGGTTACTTCCTTAATCTCCTTGATGTCTCGCACGCTGTTGGCTCGAATACCAACTGCCCCGCCCTCTTCAGCCGCCTTGACCAAGAGAGGAATGACACCGCCAGCCTCCGTATAGAGGGGCTCATGAGGCAGAGCTTGACAGGAAACGATAATGCCATCTTTGATTTTTGCAATTAATTGATCTTTGCTAATCTGTGACATAAATAATCTCTCCTTTTTCTATGTTTTCTCCGTTCTTTTTATAATGTCATTATATACAAAAAATAAAGCGCTTTCAATAAGTTTTGAGATTTAGATTTTAGTTTCTAAAAACCGACTTCCTTTCTTAAAAGCTGAAACTACTTTCAGGATTAGAAGTGTTTCTACAAAAAAAGTTACTATAGATTTTTGAATATTTATCATAAAAAGCCTGAGATTATGCTAACCTCAGACTTGGTTTCTTTCTTGCTACTATCTATTTTTACCAGTCTTTAAAAGCTTCCAACAAAGAAGGATGGTTAATCTTTGAGCCGCAAAGCCAGTTGAAAACTTTATCATTGACATAGACATTCATGGCTTCATGCTCGTACTCTGGCATGAGATGGTGCTCCTTAGTACACTCCAGCCGGTTGTAAATCGCAAACTGGGTAATCGGATAGCAAACATCGTCAGCAAGTCCTGTTATCATCCGCACGCTCCCTTGAATGCGGTGAGCCATATTTTTCACATCGATATAGGACAAGGTCTGAATAATCTCATCCTCCGTTTCGTGGAAAGGATCGTGGAATTTAAAATACCGAAAAAGCTCATCATAGGCCTCGCTGGTATTGCCAATCTCTAGCACTCGCCGAAAATCTGACAAGAAAGGATAGATAGCCACTGTCTGCTTAATGCGCGGATTGAGAGCCGCTGCCACTAAAGCCAAGGCTCCACCCTGAGAAGCCCCATAACTGGATAGATGCTCCTCGTCCACAAGGTCCAAACTCGCCACAATCTCAATCAAGCTGTAGATATCCAGATAGACATCCTTATAAAAGAGACGCTCTGGTCCATCCACTGCCCCACGGATAATCTGACCCTTGACCGTATTGCCCCTTACAGGCGCCCCTCCATCCAAGGAATAACCTGACTGGCCGCGTACATCCATAGATACAACACCATAGCCAGCAACCGTATAAGCTAGCATATCGGCCCAATCCCAGCCACGCCCCATATAACCGTGGAAATGAAAGATAATCGGAACTTTTTTACTCGATTTAGGAAGGACCATACGGGCATAAGTTCGCCCCTGATTCGTCCCCTCAAACACTAGCTCATAGCAGGTCACCCCAGCGATTTGAAAGTCTTTCTCAATCAGCTGATAGTCTGGCAAGCTACTCAAACTGCTAATCTGACGATCCCAAAAAGCATCAAAATCCGCTGGAACTTCATCCCTGCCTCTGTAATCCTTTGCCTCTGCTAATAAATCTGGATTGCGCATCTCATCCTCCAACACTATTGTTTTTGTAAACCCTTACAGAAATAATAGCACAGCGCCTTCCCTTTTTCAATCCTTTGCAATATTAAGAATTTAATTTCTGTTTTTGCTGTGATTCTTTTTCTTTTTGAAACTAGTTTCAAAAAAGCTTTCTGGCCTATCTTTTCCCTAGTTTTTTAAAAAGTCGTCTATTTCATACATTTTAAAGAAAGAAAAATCCCCCACTTAGTGAGGGATTGATTCTACATTATTTACGACGTCCTGGACGTTCTCCGTAACCATAGTAAGCATCTGCCATGATTTCTTCCATGTCAGCTACCATTGGTAAGCGTGGGTTTGCAGGTGAACATTGGTCTTCATAAGCAAGCAATGCGATTTCATGCAAGCTGTCTTTCCAAACTTTTTCATCGATTCCAAAGCCTTTGAAGTTCATTGTAATTCCAACCGCTTCACCAAGATCGTAAACTGCTTTGGCATAGGCTTCAACTGCTTCTTCTGGAGTTGAGTGAGGCAAGCCAAGCATTTTCGCGATGTCTTGGAATTTCTCATCAGCTTTCCAGTAGTTGTACTTCGGCCATGTAGTTGTCTTAGATGGACGAGTACCATTGTAACGGATGACGTATGGAAGCAAGATTGCGTTTGTACGTCCGTGAACAGTATGGTGAACACCACCGATCTTGTGGGCCATTGAGTGGCTCATACCAAGGAAGGCGTTGGCGAAGGCCATACCAGCCATTGTAGACGCATTATGCATTTTTTCACGTGCTTCTGGGTCAGCTGTCTTAACAGATTTTTCCAGCCATTCAAAGACAAGCTTGATAGTTTGAAGTGCAATACCGTCTGTGTAGTCGTTAGCGAAGTTTGAAGTATAGGCTTCAGTCGCGTGAGTCAAGACGTCCATACCAGTATCAGCAGCGATAAAGTCTGGAACGGACTCAACCAAAGCAGGGTCAACAATCGCAATAGTTGGTGTCAATGAGTAGTCAGCCAATGGGTATTTGCGGTTGTTTTTCTTATCAGAGATAACGGCAAATGGTGTTACTTCTGAACCTGTACCTGAAGTCGTTGGAATACCGATGTACTTCGCTTTCTTACCAAGTGATGGGAAGCGGAAGGCACGTTTACGGATATCCATGAATTTTTGAACCAAGTCACGGAAGTCGATTTCTGGTTGCTCGTAGAAGAGCCACATTACTTTCGCTGCGTCCATTGGAGAACCACCACCAAGAGCGATGATTGTGTCTGGTTCGAATGCTTTCATCACTTCAGCACCACGTTCTACAGTTGTGATGTCTGGATCTGGTTCAACATCTGAGAAGACTTGGATAGTGACACGGTTGCTACGTGCGTTCAATTGATCGATAACACGTTGAACAAAGCCAAGTTTTTCGATAGATTTGTCAGTAACGATCATAACGCGTTCAATATCTTCACATGTTTGAAGGTATTGGATAGAGTTGCGCTCGAAGTAAATTTTTGAAGGAACTTTAAACCATTGCATATTATTTCTACGTTTCCCTACTTTCTTGATGTTTAGAAGGTTAATAGCGCTCACGTTATCACCAACTGAGTTACGTCCGTATGAACCACATCCAAGTGTCAAGGATGGAATGAAGGCATTATATACGTCCCCGATACCACCGAAAGTAGATGGAGAGTTCCAGATGATCCGCATCGCTTTGATTTCAGTACCAAAGCGTTTAGCCAATTCTTCGTCTTTTGTATGGATAGCTGCTGAGTGACCAAGTCCGTTAAATTCAACCATTTGACGAGCTTTTGTAAGGCCGTCTTCTCTATCTTCAGCTTTCAAGACAGCGATAACTGGTGACAATTTTTCGCGAGTCAATGGCTCATTTGGACCTACTTCAGCACATTCTGCAGCCAAAATGTTGGTACCTTCTGGTACTTTAAAGCCTGCTTGTTCTGCAATCCATGTAGCTGGTTTACCAACGATGTTTGCATTCAGTTTAGCACCAGCACAGTTCTTGCTGTTTGCTTTAGCACCAAAGCAGAATTCTTCAAGAAGGGCTTTTTCTTTTTTGTTTACAAAGTAAGTGTGGTATGACTTGAATTCTTCTACAAATTCGTCATAAACTTCCTTGTCAATGATAACCGCTTGCTCAGATGCGCAGAC
Source organism: Streptococcus cristatus ATCC 51100 (assembly GCF_011612585.1). NCBI lineage: Bacteria > Bacillati > Bacillota > Bacilli > Lactobacillales > Streptococcaceae > Streptococcus > Streptococcus cristatus. Next base: position 1,979,486 of record NZ_CP050133.1, read on the forward strand.
CATACCATTGTCAAATGATTTAGACATCACGATATCATGAGCTGCTTGGCGAAGGTCAGCAGATTTTTCAATGTAAGCTGGTACGTTTCCGGCACCAACCCCAAGAGCTGGTTTCCCGCAAGAGTAGGCAGCCTTAACCATGGCATTACCACCTGTTGCAAGGATAGTTGCAATACCATCGTGGTTCATCAAAGCCGCTGTTGCTTCCATAGATGGCTGAGTAATCCATTGCACACAGTTTTCAGGTGCGCCAGCTGCGATTGCTGCGTCACGAACGATTTGCGCTGCGTGAGCAGAGGACTCTTGAGCAGATGGGTGGAAGGCAAAAACGATTGGGTTACGTGTCTTCAAGGCAATCAATGCTTTAAAAATTGCTGTTGATGTTGGGTTCGTTGTTGGAGTGATACCACAGATAACTCCGACAGGTTCAGCAATCTTTGTCAATCCAGTAACAGGATCATCTTCGATAACACCAACAGTCTTCACACCACGCATGTTGTTGACAACGTGTTCACAGGCAAAGAGGTTTTTCGTTGCCTTGTCTTCAAATACACCACGACCAGTTTCTTCAACCGCGTGTTGAGCAAGGATCCCGTGTGCATCAAGAGCTGCAACTGAAGCTTTTGCTACGATGTAATCTACTTGCTCTTGATTTAGTTTTCTCATTTCTTCAAGAGCTAGGAGACCTTTTTGCACAAGCTCATCAACATGTTTTTCTGCCGCTAGCACTTTATCTTCTTGTTCAACAGTTTTCTTCTTATCAGCCATTATAGTCCTCCAATGGTTTCTGCCAAAAGGTTAGATGAAGATTTTAACCTTTGTTAATTATTTCACAATATAATTATACTCTATTCCTACAAATTTGTAAACACTTTCAACAAAAGTTCACAAACTTTTTATGGATTATTTTTTAAACACTGATATCTCAGGCTTTTTTATAAAAACCTCTATTTATTCTCAAAAATTTCACATACTTTTCCTCAAAAATGTATTAGCGCTTTCTTTTTTGTTATAAAACTAGCTCGGCTAAATAACCGAGCTAGTTTTATGGCTTAACACTGCCATTTGAAGCGGCAGCCAAAGCTTCTTTTATCATGTTAGAGTAGAGTTTACCTCCCTCTGCCATAGACTCTGAATCTGCCCCATAATGGACATAGTCTGTTCCAATCCAAATCTGCGGATTGTTAATCGCTACCTGATACCAGTCTGCTACATATACAAAATCGTATTTCTTAGCAAGTTCAAGTTCGTATTGTCGCATCTTAACAGGAATACTACTTGGATCATTGGCTGTCCGGCCATCATATGGCGTGACTAAAATCAAGCGATGGCCTTTTGGCAAGAGCTCGATATACTGATCCAACAATTCTTCATAATTATCAACTGGATTGGTTCCCAATGCCAAGACGACGTTTTGAAGCAGTGTTTGGTTAGCAATATCGTTCTTGAAAAATTCCAGACCAGACACTAAATTACGACTAACCACTGCATCGACTTGAGCGTCAGGTATAGCCTCTTGGATCCATTCAGCGGAGCGCAAGGTGACCGAATCACCAATAACAGTTGTTCCCTCTGCCACGTTATAATTTGTCGCAGTTTTTTGGTCAGCGTGCTTACGGGTTGTCTGCATTTTCGTATCTGCTTGATTCAAAGCATTGACAATCAGGCTTTCCTCAAAGGCACCCACAGACGGAGCTGTGATGGTGATAATAAGCAAGATAAATGTCAGCGGAATGAAACTGTAGAAAATCGGCTTGGTGATGGATGTTACATTCATATCCTTGCCAAAAATCCGAGGCTTCCGTCCAGCTAAAGTCGGCTCTAAGATATAGAAGGAAAGAGCCGCGAAACCAAAACTCAAGATTGTAGTCAAAAGCACAGCCCAACCATTGCTCATCAACTGAGTAAAAATAATATAGAAAGGCCAATGAAAGAGGTAAACACCATAGCTAGTATCTGCAATAAAGTTGAGAGGACTAGGCTCCTTAATATTTGGCAATTTATCGTGCAAGATGCGAGTTGCTGCTATCATGACACAAGCCAGAAGTGTTGAAATCAAGAAACCAAATAAATAAGTCCACAGGCTGTCAAATTTCAAAATAAAGCTGAGCAAAAGAAGAAGAACAAAACTGCCAGCTAGAGCGATCAAGACTTGCTTGATTTCGACCTTTTCTTCCAGTTTCTTCATCTGAACGCCCACATTTCCGACTCCAGAGAAAGTCGCTAGCACTGTCCCAGCAAAGAAAGGAAAGACATGGGTCAAACTTGAGAAATAAATATTGGAGTAATTCTTGCTGAAAAAGGCTCCGATAAACATAGCCAAGAAACTGAACAGAAACAGAGCAATTGAAGTCAGAGAAATCAGCCCCCGATACTGAGCAACTGACTTGCTAATCTTGCTAATTCCCCAAGCAGCCAAGCCCCAGAGGATATAGTAATGCACTTCCAGTGCCAAACTCCAAGTGTGAATCAGCAAATGTGGCACAAACTGACTTTCATAACTACCACCCGACATCATTTCATAAAAATTGGTCACAAAGCCAAAAGCAGCTGCAATCTGCGTCCCGATACCTGCTACAAAATCCCGACGAATCAATAAAGTAAAGGGCATGATGACCAAAACCATAAAAACGAGCGGAGGAACGATCCGATAAAAGCGTCGTTTCAGAAAGCCCACAATATCAATCGTCCGACTTCTTGTAAACTCATCAATCAATAATGAAGTAATCAAAAATCCTGAAAAAGTGAAAAAGATGTCCACTCCAATAAAACCTCCAGGAAAAACTCCCTGAAAGTAATGATAGAGTAACACCAAGACCAGTCCAGTAATCCGAACCAGTGAAAACCATCTAATGCGCATTTTGATAAATTCCTTGCTTGAACGTTCCTTCATAGACGACATTACTTTCTGTCGTCAGTTTTCCTTTACCATTGGCCTGACCGTTGGCAAACTCACCTTCATATTTCCAACCATCCTTCGATGTAAAAGTACCCTTACCATCAAAAGTACCATTTTTGAAATGCCCTTTATAGCTATCCCCATTTTTAAAAGTCAGGGTACCTTCGCCGTTCATTTTTCCGTGAACTAGACTGCCCTCATATTTTATCTTACCCTGATCCAGCGTTAGCGCACCCTTACTAGGGATATTAGAGGTAAACACTAAAATTGCTGACAAGGCAATCACAGTCACAGCTAAAATTTCTAGATTCTGACGGGTCAGATAGATTTTATATTTATCGTAAAATTCTTTTATTTTATCCATTTTTCATCCATTTAAGCGTTCTAGCCACTTGTGGCAACCAGCCAAAATCAGGTCATAAGTCTCATCGAAATCACCTGTGTACCAAGGATCCGGCACACCGAGATCAGCAAACTGGTAGATTTTATCCTGAAAATCCGCTGGCGCCATTTTCTTCAAATCTCGAATATTGGCTTCATCCATGCCGATGATATAATCAAATTCTGCAAAATCTTGCGCTGAAATCTGCTGAGAAGTCTTTCCTTTGTCATAAGAAATCGCATGTTTCTTAAAAATAGCCTGAGTCCCCTGATGTATAGGGTTTCCATGCTCCCAGCTAGACGTCGCACGACTCTCAATATGTAGGTCATCGGTCAGACTTTTCATAACAAACTCTGCCATCGGACTGCGGCAGATATTTCCTAAACAAACAAATACAATTTTCTTCATAGATCTATTATACCAGAATAAAAAGAAAACTGCGGAGCTTTCTTGATTATTCTGTGACAGCGGAAGCGGGCTCTGAAAAACCGCTAATTATACCGACTTACATAAAAGTGCAGATCATTGAGGCGGTGGCCCACTCAATCTAGCTTGCACCAGATTAAACTTTACTTTTCTTCAGAAAGATATTCAAAACTTAATTGTGGCCATTTAGTCTGCCAATTTTTCTTGCGGATTCTTTCCATATAAAGCTTCTTCCGCTCCGCATCCGCCAAAAAATGTGGTGTTGGTCGAACCTGAAATGCCCGAATATCTGCCAAACCATAGGGAGCAAAGAGCTCTAGCTGATCATCTTCCAGCAATCGCAGACCGATAGCCGTGCAGCACTCAGGATACTTGCTCATGGCATCTTTCGAGCTAGTATAGGGCTGGGTGTTGGGACTATGAATGTGCATATAAACTTGATTTTTCAGCTCCCAAGAATAAGCGGGAAAAGCTTTTCTCAACTCCATCTCCATCTGCAAAGTTTCCTCATAAGACACAGTTTGATCAAAGAATATAACATCCACATCCGTTTCGGCATCAAAGCCCGGCTTGCCAGCCAAGATATTCCAGATAAAATTTCTGACACTACCCGCAGCCAGCCAAGAATCTTTCAATTCTAGACTGCGGATCATCTCCAAAATCGCTCGGATATCCTGATCCTGACTCAGCCTCTCTAAAATCTCTTGATCGGTCATCATTCCTTCATATACTCATATCCTAGATGCTCATAGGCTTTCCTTGTAGCCACGCGCCCAGTCCGTGTCCGCATGACAAAACCTTTCTGAATCAGGTAAGGCTCATACATGTCCTCTACTGTTTCGCGCTCCTCAGCAATATTGACTGAAAGTGTCCCCAGTCCGACTGGACCACCACCATAAACTTCAATCATGGTTCGTAGGATTTTCTGATCCACATAGTCCAGCCCTTCCTGGTCCACATCCAGCATGGAGAGAGCCTGGTCGGTTATCTTATCATCAATCAAGCCATTGCCCATAATCTGCGCGTAGTCCCGCACCCGCTTGAGCAGACGATTGGCAATTCGCGGCGTTCCTCGGCTACGCAGAGCCAGCTCCCGAGCAGCCTCGTGGGTAATATCCATCTCAAAAATCTCTGCCGTCCGCTCGACGATTTCGGTCAGATCGCTGGCTTCATAATACTCCATGTGACCAGTAATCCCAAAGCGAGCCCGCAGAGGATTGGACAGCATGCCCGCCCGAGTAGTCGCCCCAATTAACGTGAAAGGTGGCAATTCCAGATGGACGCTGCGACTGGTTTCACCAGTCCCAATCATAATGTCAATGTAAAAGTCCTCCATGGCGCTATACAGCACTTCCTCCACTGCCATAGGCAAACGGTGAATCTCATCGATAAAGAGGACATCACCTGGTTCCAAATCATTGAGAATGGCCACCAAATCACCAGCCTTTTCAATGACCGGACCAGAAGTCTGCTTGATATTCACACCGAGTTCGTTGGCGATGACAAAGGCCATGGTCGTCTTTCCCAGACCTGGAGGACCAAAAAGCAAAGTATGGTCCAATGCCTCATCCCGCAATTTAGCCGCTTCGATAAAAATCTTCAGCTGATCCTTGACCTTGTCCTGACCGATATATTCTCGTAAATACTGAGGACGGAGGGTACGTTCTACCAGTTCCTCATCCCCCATTAATTCATTATCTAAAATTCTACTCATAGGACTATTATAGCAAAAAATAGGGCAGAGGAAGCAATCCGACCCGCTTCTGAATACAAAAAAAGCCACCGAATTTGGTGGCTCTTATGGGAGATTATTATGAAAAAGTTTTAGGATTTCTATCAAATAAAGTTAGGAGGTCTTCATTTGATGGTATTAGTATAACGTCCTTATCTTAAAATTTGCTTAAAGAAAAAATATTTTTTAAAAATAAAATACTTTTAGATATCTTAGTAAGATGATACAAACTAATATGAATTGTTCAGTCTGATTAAAATAGCCGCTATTTCATTGACTGCCTCAGGAACTCATGATACAATGAAAAAAATCGAAAAGGAGATTTTAGATATGAACAACCTTAAAAAGAAAACTTATCGGAATACACCAGCCTTTATGTTTATGGCTTGGGGCTCATTCGCCTTCTTTGTGACACTTGTTCTCGTCGGCCTCTATACCTTGAAAGAGCCTTTGATGGTTAAAGGATACTATCTCATGGGTTCTGTCGGACTGATTTCTTCTTCATTCACTCTTGCAAAAGTTATCCGTGATAACCAAGAAGACGAAGAACGTTACAATCAATTCTTCCAACCACAAGACTTAGACAACCAATAAAATAAATAGTAAAAACGGCAGAGGGGGATTCTGCCGTTTTCTTGTATCTGAGGCTAGTATCGCCATGTGAGATACACTTCAAATGAAGCAAGTTTGCTGTTTATTTCACACCTGCAAAATAAACGGTGGTGCTGGTAAAGAGGCTTCCTGCCTTGAGAATGACCTGATCTTTCAAGTCACTATGAATCGCATCAGGCAAGGCCTGTGCTTCCAGCGCTATACCATTATGCTGAATCATTGGCTGTCCATTGATGATAACTGACTCATCTACAAAATTTGCCGAATAAGTCACGACACAAGGAGCATCTGTACGGAAAGTCAGGTAGCGACCTGATGCCGCATCATAAAGGCAACTTGCCTCTTCCTGCTCTTTATCCAGAGCAAATGGATGATCCAGCCCTGACACGAGCCGAATCTGCTCATCTGGATCAGCAAAAATTTCTTTCAGCGCCAGACCTGTTTGTAGGCCTTTGACAAAGCCACGATCTGCATCCACTTCTTTTTCTGGCACACCGTCAGGAGCAATCGGATACACCCCTTTGGTATGCAGCTGGAGGACATGCTGATCAATCGGCTGACTAAAATTACCTGACAGATTGAAATAGCTGTGGTTGGTCGGATTAACCAGACTATCCTGATCTGTCTGGACTTGATAGGAAATCTCAATCTCCCCTTTTTCCGATAAGGAATAGGAAATCCAGATTTTCAAATTTCCAGGAAAACCGCCCGTCCCATCTGGTCGCTCTGTGTAAAATGTGACGCCCTCGTTTGTGACTTCCTCTGTCTGAAAAATCACACTGTCCCAGCCAGTAGAACCACTGTGGTTACAATTCTGACCATTATTGACTTCCAGCTGGTAGGACTGCCCATTCAGCTCAAAGCTAGCATTCGCAATCCGCCCCGCAACTGGTCCCACGCTGGCTCCATACTTGGGACTATTGCCAACATAATCCTCAAAACGCTCAAAGCCTAGAATGATATTGGCAAAATCACCATTTTTATCTGGCGTCCGATATTCTAAAATCGTTGCGCCATAGTTCATGACCTTGAAGCGATAACCTAGCCCATTTTCAAAGGTATAGGTTAAGACATCCTGTCCTTTAAAAGTAGCAAAAATAGATTCTTGATAAGATTTCATACAATCTCCCTCTATCTCGAGTCTGGGACAAAAGTCCTAGTCTCTCAATTGTCTTTGGATTGTCGAGCAAGACGCAGTGGTTGAGTGGGCTCTACTATGCTGACTTCATCAGCTTTTACAGCCCTACTCAACTGTGCGGAGGTGGGACGATGAAATCGAATTCTAACGAATGACCGATTTCTGTCCCACTCTCTTTCTTGACTTAGTCAGGGGACAAGGATGGAAGGCCATCCTTTTGATCTGAAAGTCTTTTTAATAACTAGCGTTCCCATGACTAATGTTTGACTTTTCCATATTTAGCTTTCTACTGCTGGAAAGGGTGGATAATAACCCCTTGAACGACTCGATTGACCGTACCTGTCGGAGACGGTGTATCTGGTCGATTTTTCACTTTCAAAGAAGTCAAGAGAGAGAAGAGCTGAGCATAGACGATGTAAGGGAAGGCTCGATAGCTATCTTCCAAGATATCACTTTCAAGAACCACTTGCTCAACATTTTCCAAGTCTTCTCTGCGCTCTGTAAAGAAAACCACCTTGCGAGCAATCTGATCTCCTGCCACTTCACGCACCAAATCCAAGTCGTAACGTTTGGTGTATGCATCCCTTGAGCCAAATACCAGCACAAGCGTCTCTTCGTTAATCAGAGATTTTGGTCCATGGCGGAAGCCAACTGGGCTTTCATACATGGTCGCAACTTTCCCAGCGGTCAACTCCAAAATTTTCAGCTGTGCTTCGTGCGCTAGACCAAAGAATGGCCCTGCTCCGAGATAAATGACCCGGTTAAAGTCTAATTCTGTCAAAGCCTGAACGTCAGCTACATCTGCCAAAACCTTTTGACTCAAGGCAATCAACTCAGCTACTCTTGCTTCTTTTTGAGCCAAATCTGCTGGGTCAAAAACCAAGAGAGCTGTCAACATCATAGAGGTGAAGCTAGAAGTCATGGCAAAGCCAGCATCATTTGATGGAGCTGGTTGCAATAAGAGGAGATTCCGCTCATCGCCATGAGCCTGCTGAGCCAATTTCCCCTCTGCAGCGCAGGTGATAGTCACTTGATAAAGCTCATCAACCAACTGCTTGGCCAAGTCCACTGTCGCAACACTTTCTGGCGAATTACCACTGCGGGCAAAAGAAACGAGAACCGTTGGAATTTCCTTATGCAGATGCACCTCAGGACCCGCCACAATATCAGTCGTCGCAACCGAATTAAAATTCCATTGGCGCTCATTATAAAGCTTTCTGAAATATGGCAATAGCGTATCGCCCACATAAGCCGAAGTTCCCGCACCTGTAAAGATAACTTTTATATAATCATGCTTTTCTTCAATACCCTTTAGAAAAGCAGCGATTTGGTTAGCTTGAGCCTTGTAATGATTAAAAGCTGTCTGCCAAACATTTGGCTGTTGGTAGATTTCACGCGTGGTGATTTCCGCGCCCAATTCAACCAGTTTCTCTTTTGAATAATCTAGCATGGTAGTCCTTTCAAAAATAAACAATGATATATTAGTTATTTGCTTTTAAAAGAGGGAATGGGAAAATTCCCCACTCCCCTTCATTTCTTTTTTCCTTAGAAAACAGTCCTACTCATCCTCATCATCTGATAAGCCTGCTAAAATATCATTGACTTTAACGATATTTTCGACTGCATTTTTCGGATAGTCAACATCAGCTCCTGTCAAAGAAGCATTGAGAAACTCAATCACCATCGGCAGATTCATGCCGGCGTACAAGTCAATATCCTTACCTTCTAAAATAAGGCGGCTGACTACATTACATGGTGTGCCTCCCAAAAGATCTGCAAAGACAACATAGTCTTCAAAATCCTTGACCGTATCTAAAAACTTAGCTGTGAAATCATCTGGTCCCTCCTCTGGCAACAAGGCAACGGCATGAATATCCGCTTGAGGACCCATAATCATCTCAGTGGTTGTTTTCAGCTCTTCACAAAAGCGGCCATGACTAATCAAAATTAATTGTTTGCTCATAATTTACACCATTATGCCATTCCAAAGAAGAAGTGACCAAACGCTGAGAACGCAATCGCTGCAAGAATGATGAGCAAGATAGCTTTTGTAGAGTTCATACCCTTACGTCCAAGCAACCAGAAGATTACACCTGTGATGATAGCTGGTACCAAACGTGGGAAGATGAGGTTAAGCATATCTTGAATTTCAATTGCTTTGTCCCCGATGTGTGGAGCCCAAGAAACTTCAACACCAATCATGCTGGCAATCAGGGCACCAACCATGAAGACACCAAGTACGGATGCAGCATCAATCAAAGCTGTCAAAGTACTTTGCATATTGTTGACGAGGTTAACCCCTTCTTTATAGGCAAATTCCAATTGTTTCCAACGGAAAATATCGTAAGCAACCGCAACAGCGATCCATAGGAAGATACCGGCTGGGTTTCCCGCAACAGCCAAAGTTGCTGCGATTGAACCCATAATAGCTGGTACCAATGATCCAAAGATTGAGTCTCCAAGAGGAGCGAATGGCCCCATGAGACCTGTCTTGATACCATTGACCGCATCTTTTGATTTCACACCATCTTTTTCTTCCAAAGCAAGGTCAAAACCAGTAATAATGGTGTGGAAGAATGGTGAAGTATTGAAGAATTGCGTATGCAATTTCATCATTTCTTTCAGTTCAGGTGTACCGTCTCCATACATTTTGCGCAATTGTGGCAAAATCATGTAAAGGTAACCAGAAGCCTGCATACGCTCATAGTTCCAACCCAATTGGAAGGTAAACAAGCTACGTTTGTTAATCTGTTTAAAATCTTCTTTTGTTAGTTTGTAATTAGAATTCGTCATCTTCAATTTCCCCGCTTTCTGATTCAGTTACTGGAGCAGCTACGACTGTACGTTGGCTGTTTTTGAAGTGTTGTACTGCAAGGAAGACACCGATGATGGCGATACCAATCATAGATACACTCTTGAAGTTGTTAACAAAAGTAATAGCTTGTTCTTTTGGAAGTTTAGAGAACACTTCAGAACCAACAATGCTAGACACTGCAGCACCAAGGCTTTGAACATTACTGTAAAGCACTGTCAACATAGCTGTCAAGCCAAATCCAAGTGCCAAGTAGTGAAGGTTGCGTTTAACTGGGAGATAACGAAGCAAGATTGCAAATCCAAGACCTGGAAGCATTTGACCTGCAAGTTTCAAACCGTTTGCCAACCATTGTACATTACCGAGACCTGTAACAACAGTTTCTACAAAAGCTCCACCAAAGGCAAGGGCAAAGAAGACTGGGAGGGCACGAGAAAGAGCCCAAGGAATCGCACCAAGGAGGTAGTTGCGTTCGATGCCTTTGTAGTCAAAGCGTTCAATCGCAGCATCCACACGGTGAGCGAAGTAAGTTGTCGTCATACGACCAAGAATATCAAAGTATGTTAACAAAGTTGCTACCGGCACAGCGATTGTAGCAATAGCAAGCTCAGGATCAAGCCCTTGTGCTACTGAGAAAGCAGTCGCAAGAACCGCACCAGAGGTAGCATCAATACGAGAAGCACCACCGAAGGTACCAACACCAAGTACCACCAATTGAAGGTTGGCACCAATCAATAAACCTGTAGGTAAATCTCCCATGATGAGACCCGTGATAAATCCAGCAAATACAGGTGAACCCGCTGAAGAAACGATCGTCAACTCATCGCAGATTTGATAAGCTGAGTACAGAGTGAGTAGTAAAATTTGCCACCATTGTATCATGACAATGACCTCCTAAAAATTTTTCCTTATTTTAACAAATTCATAAAATCCGCGACCGGATCATTTGGAACCATCTGAGCTGTCAGCTTCACTCCTTTTTCATGCAGCTTGTGGAAAGCTTCCACATCTGCATCTACCACATTGATAGAGCGAGTGATGGGACGAGTTTCGTCTGACTGAGACATATTGCCGACGTTCAGTGTTTCCAGTGGAACACCAGCCTCTACCAAACGAAGGAAACGGTCTGGTTTACGAGCAACGATAAAGAGTCGTTGTGAGTCATATTTACCAGCCAAGATGTTTTCTGCTGCTTTAGCAATTGGCAAAATGCTGAGCTTCACTCCTGGCGGCGTTGCCAACTTGAGTCCGCTCTTTTCGATAGCATTTTCAGCTACCTCATCGTCAATCACCATAATGCGTGAAATATTGAGCTTGGTAGTCCAGAGATTGGCTACCTGTCCATGGATCAAACGTCCATCGATACGTGCACCTACGATTGTCATAAATTTTCCCCCTTTATTGTTTTAAATGTAGGTTGGTTAACTAAGTTAATTGATTCTTCATATTCCCCTTCCGTTTCAAAAATGATGATACGGTTATGTCCTTCTTTCAGAAGGCTATGCGGAATATAGAGCGATAAGGTTGGTCCGATATTCCAGAAACGACCGATGTTGACGCCATTTACAAAGGCAAGGCCCTTTCCAAAACCAGACAAGTCTAAATAAGTATCTTTAAGCGCTTTCATTTCAAAGTCAAAAGCGTAGAAAGCTGGTTGCTCTGGCTGCCATCCTTTTGAAAAATCGATGTTTTCTGTGTTTTCAAAAGAAAGTGGATACTGCTGCCAATTCAGCAAGAAGTGCAAATCCTTACAAACGCCCGTCCGAATACCTTTTCGCTGGGTATCTGCCAAGAATTTATGCCCGTAGTTGACCCGCCCCATGTTTTCCATCAGGATGTCAATACGGTGGGTGGCTTTCTTTTCTCCAGCAACAAAGATATCTTGACCAATCTCTGCTTGATACTGGGTTGCCATAAGCTTGCCGTCCACAAAGAGCTGCATCCGGTCGCGCCCGTCAATCACCCGAATTTTTTCCTCATCCGCATCCCAGCTAGCTTCGGTACGGTAAAGCAAGTAGCCATAGCTCTGCCCCAAATCCTCCATTTTGACAGGATAGAGACTCTCTACTGGCTGGGCCAAATCAGCTAATGTCTCAAACAAACTCACCTTCTCACTCAGAGCAATGTCTCTCAATTCAAAAGATTCTTTTGTGAGCGGTTTCATTTGTGGGTACTCAGGATAGTAGGTCTCCATCATTTTTTGCACTGCAAAATATTTCGGAGTTGGATTTCCCTGTTCATCGAGCAGGGCATCATAATCATATGAAGTCACCTGTGGTAAATCCGTCACACCTCTGGCCGAGCAGCCATTCATGAAGCCAAAATTGGTACCGCCATGAAACATATAGAGGTTGATAGAGCCTTGTTTCAGAACCTCATGGACAGCTTGAGCCAATTCCTCAGGATCCCTTTTGATAATTGGCTCTTTCCAACGATTGAACCAACCATCCCAAAACTCCATACACATGAGTGGCCATTTTTTGCCATGCTCATCAAAGAATTCCTGCATCTGAGCAAAATTATAATCTGCCTTGGAGCCGAAATTTCCTGTAACAAATAAATCTTCCTCAATCAGCGTGCCAGCTTTCAGCGTTGCCCGCCAAGGACCATCCGATGTGAAGAGCGGGCAATCAAGGCCTCGATCCAACATCATCTGCCGAATCGCTCTCAGGTAGTCTTTATCCTCCCCGTAAGAGCCATATTCATTTTCCACTTGCATCATGAGGATATTCCCACCCTTGTCCAAGAGCCTTGGAACCAAGCGAGGAAGCAACTCATCATAGTAGTCTGCAACAGCCTGAAGATAGGAAGCATCAGAAGAACGGATTCTCATATCCTCAGTTAAAAGCCAGGCTGGCATGCCGCCAAATTCCCACTCCGCACAGATAAAGGGCGAAGGGCGAACGATGGCATATAATCCTAAATCTTGAGCAATCTGAAGAAATTTCTCAATATCCAAAATCCCCTGAAAGTCAAACTGGCCTTTCTTTGGCTCGTGCATGTTCCAAGGAACATAGGTCTCAACTGTATTGAAGCCTAAGGCTTTAAGATTGTAAAGCGAGTGATACCAGTCTTCCGGCTGAATCCGAAAATAGTGAATCGCTCCTGATAAAATCTTAAACTCCTGACCATCCAAGTAGAAAGAAGAGCCTATTTCAAATCTCTTCATCTCCCCATTCCTCCTAGATTTAAAACGCTTTCATTTCTTATTAATATTAATATAATAAACTTTTGCATAAATGTCAACATTTTTTTTAAAAATATGTTAAAATCAATATAGAGAGGGATAAAAAAAGAGAGGTGAGCACAATGGCTATTCCTAAATATCAACAAATCAAAGATGATTTGAAACAACAAATCATTTCTGGTAACTTTGAAAACGGTGATAGATTCTACACAGAAGCTGAATTAATCAAGATGTTCAATGTTAGTTCCATCACCGTTGTCCGCGCTTTGAACGAACTTGCGAATGATGGCTACATCATCCGTCAGCAAGGGAAGGGAACATTTGTTTCACGCGCAAGAAAACACAAGCGTGTGGAATTCTCTGATATCGAAACTTTCCCTATCCAAAAGGATAAGGTGACTGTTCTGTCCATCGAACGTGGAAATGAATTGAGAATCTTGGAAAAACTAGAACTAACTCCATCCCAGTTCTACTACAAGATTGACCGTATCAGAAGGACAGGCGATAAAGTCTATATCTATCACCAAACCTACATTCCTGAGCAGTACATCAATCCAAACTATCCAGATTTGGACTACTACAGCTCGATCTACAATCGCTTCAAGACGGATTATCACATCCACATGAATGATGAGTATTTCGAAGAAACCAACGAAATCGTCTTTCCAACGCCAAAAGACATTGCCAAAACCTTAGAAATTGATCCAAACTTCCCAACTGTGCATCAAGTCAAGATCACAAAACTGGAAAATACCGGACAAATCCTAGAGTACAGCGAAACCTACAAGCGTGGCGATTTCTTCAAAATCAAATTTATTTCTTCTAGTCGCGATCATTAAGCTGAAAAACGATGGTTCTCATGAACTGTCGTTTTTCATTTCCTAACCAACTAGCCTATCTTTATTATAAACCTATCTATACCAATTTGCAAGACATTTGAACGATTTTTGTTTAATAAAGATCAAAAAATGACAGAAAATAAACAGAATTTTTTAATTTCGTATATTTTTTTAGTATTCTAGAACTGAAAACCAACAAAAACAAAACTTTTATAATACATTCGAGAATAATAAAAATGAGAGTGGGACAGAAATCGGTAATTCGTTAGAATTCGATTTCGTCGTCCCACCTCCGCACAGTTGAGTAGGGCTGTAAAAGCTGATGAAGTCAGCGTAGTAGAGCCCACTCAACCACTGCGTCTTGCTCGACAATCCAAAGACAATTGAGAGGCTAGGACTTTTGTCCCAGCCTCCATCTTTTTATGTTTAATCCAGCCCCACGCGCTTGAAGATTTCATCCACGCGCTTAGTGTAGTAAGTAGGATTGAAGATCTCATCAATTTCTTCTTGAGTCAGACGGGAAGTGACTTCTGGGTCCGCTTCGAGCAAAGGCTTGAAGTCTACTTGATTGTCCCAAGACTGGGCGGTCTTTGGCTGCACCAAGTCATAAGCCTGCTCCCGTGTCATGCCTTTTTCGATCAAGGTCAACATAGCCCGCTGGCTGAAGATAAGACCAAAGGTTGAGTTCATGTTGCGCTTCATGTTTTCTGGGAAGACGGTCAGATTCTTGACGATATTACCAAAGCGGTTGAGCATGTAGTCAATGAGAATAGTCGTGTCCGGTGCGATAATCCGCTCAGCAGATGAATGGGAAATATCGCGCTCATGCCAGAGAGAGACATTCTCAAAGGCTGTCACCATGTGCCCACGAATGACACGCGCCAGACCAGTCATATTTTCAGAGCCGATTGGATTGCGCTTGTGAGGCATGGCAGAGCTGCCCTTTTGACCCTTGGCAAAGAACTCTTCGACCTCGCGCTGCTCAGACTTTTGCAGACCGCGAATCTCGGTCGCCATGCGCTCTATAGATGTCGCAATCAAGGCTAGAGCTGAGAAGTATTCAGCGTGGAGGTCACGTGGCAGAACTTGAGTCGAAATCTCCTGCGGACGGATACCTAATTTCTCACAGACATAACTTTCCACAAATGGCGGAATGTTGGCAAAGTTCCCAACCGCACCAGAAATTTTCCCAGCTTCCACACCCGCCGCCGCAATCTCGAAACGCTCGATGTTGCGCTTCATTTCGCTGTACCAAGTCGCGAGCTTGAGACCGAAAGTCGTCGGCTCCGCATGCACCCCGTGAGTCCGCCCCATCATGATGGTGAACTTGTGCTCCCGCGCCCGCTCTGCAATGATGTCGGTGAAGCGACGCAGATCCTCACGAATGATGTCATTGGCCTGCTTGTAAAGGTAACCGTAAGCCGTATCCACCACATCGGTCGAGGTCAGGCCATAGTGCACCCACTTGCGCTCCTCACCCAGCGTCTCAGAAACCGCCCGAGTAAAGGCCACCACATCGTGGCGCGTCTCCTGCTCAATCTCCAAGATGCGGTCGATGTCAAACCCAGCCTTCTCACGAATCAAGGCCACATCTTCCTTGGGAATCTCACCCAGCTCAGCCCAGGCCTCATCAGCCAGAATCTCTACCTCCAGCCAAGCCTTGTACTTATTTTCCTCAGTCCAAATGTTCGCCATTTCGGGGCGAGAATAACGTTTGATCATGTTTTCTTGTCTCCTTTTAAGTAATGCTTAGAGTCCGCACCAATATAAAGTCTATCTCGTATTTCATGCATCAATGCCAATACTAACTGCTTATACCTATCAAACACTTGTTGTGTAACTTTATCAATTGAACTAATATCTCCCCCATGTGCCACACCATTTCTATAATCCAAAAATGTGTTCATCTCTTCTTTCAAAGTAGGATTTGGATAATTATAGTCGTCCCCCCATCTCTCTGGGAACTCTTCCAATGAAAATTGATTCATAATCTTATTCAACACATCAAAACTAACATTGCTTTCTGTATTAATTGACGTATCCAATAAAATTCGATCACTTTGATAGTGACTTTGTAAGTCTGATAAAAATTTAATTCTTTTACTCAATTTTTCAGGGTATTCTCTAAACTGTTTAAATTTTGACTCCATTTGAAAAACTATAATACTATTTTGATAGTCTTGAAATGGAATATTTAACTTATTCAAAGTTGACAAATAATCACTAAATGTTTTTTGAATAAATCCTTCCCAAATTGAATAAATCATAGCAATAGTTTGGACAGAAAAAATAGCTAAATGCTCTGTATCCAAATGATATCTTCCTGTGAAAATTACTCTCTCAATTTCATTAAGTGTATGTTCAGATTCCTCTATTCGTAAATCTAATTCATCAAAAAAATTTTGCAATTCAATTTCCATAACTAAAAATCTCTTGAGCTCGTTGTAAACGCTTCTTGATCCTACTCCTACTATTTGATGCTGACCCAGATAGACGTTTAAACTCGTCATCTACTCGTAATTGACGAATTTTCTCTCGTAATTCGTCTTTATGATTTGTGTAATAAGCTAAGTTTTCAGATGTTCCAATCATAACACCTTCAAACACAGCCGGCACAAAAAGATTCTGTTCATTTCTAAAGATAGTATTGTCTCCTATCTCCGTTAATAACGCTATCGTTGAATTAAAAACCCTCTTATACATTTCGCTATCAAGATTACCTGTACTAGTAGTTTCCTCCATAAATTTATCCAAAAAACTTTGTGTGCTCAGATTGATGTTTGAAACATTTTGATAAAATGCCACAAAACGTAAAATTAATTCCTGATCATATAATTCTCGAATTTTTGTTTCACTTAAATTGGTCAAATCTTTAAAGCTACTGTTCTGACTTAACTCTGTTATTAATTCGTTTAAAATCGGATTAATTCCTCTATATACAGCATTCCTAATTTCCTGAGGAGTTAACTTTGTCCCACCTGAGTTAAGTCTCTTAAATAATTCATACTTTAACGATGTATTGCTTTCGCCTCTCAAAATTTCAACACGACAAACAGCTCGCTTAATATTAAGTTTATATTTTTGAGGTAACGTGTTAGCATCAAACCCCTCTAAATCCTTAATGATATCTCCCGCTTCTAGCTCCCAATTATTTGAATTGGAAACCAAATCCTCTACAACATCTGATACTTCATGTTTTTGTACTAAATCCGACTTTAACTTACCAAAAAAACTTATTATTGTTGAGACTCTCTGAAGTCCATCTACCAACTCCCATATTCCATCTTCATCTTCAGCAACAAATATAGGAGGAATCGGTATTCCCATTAGAATGGATTCTATTAATAAGGTTTTCTGTGTGTTAGTCCACCTAAATAACCGTTGATACTCTGGTCTAATAATCAATTCAGACTGCTCATAAAGGTTCATAATCTCCCCAAAAGAGATATCCATTCTATCTGCTGAAAGCTTCTGTCTTTCATCTGAAATTTGTTGCTCTAATAATTTGGCTTTTTCATCAAAATTAACCATTTAATTACACTCCTTTTTCATAATCATTTCTATTCTTTACTCAAACTCCTCTTTCCCAATAAACACGGATGGGTAGTGAGATAATTCATTGAGATCGGTATCCAATGGTAAATCATAAATTGCTAAATAGTTTTCAGGGTATTGAGCAACTAGCTCTTCATACTTAGCCTTCACTTTTTCGTGATTGCTGCTAGCAAACAAGACTTCAACAACTGCTCCAGCCTTATTCTTTTCAATAAAAGCATTCACGATAATTTGAATCATAGATTTCTCCTAAAAATCAATCCCTTCCCCAAACTCCTCTACCTCATCTGGCACATCACTAAACAAAGTCACATGTCCCATCTTGCGGTTGTGCTTCGCTTCTATTTTACCATACATGTGGAGGTGGGCGCTTGGATTTTCTGTGACATATTTCTCAGCGACTTCGACATGCTGGCCGAGGACGTTGAGCATAACAGCAGGCGCATGCAGTTTGATAGCTGGTAATGGTGCTCCAAGAACACCAAGAATATGGGTATCAAACTGGGAGAAGTCGCAGGCTTCGATTGAGTAGTGGCCTGAGTTGTGTGGACGTGGCGCAATTTCGTTGACAATAATGTCATCAGCCGTCGCAAACATCTCCACACAAAGGGTTCCAGACAGCTTGAGCTGTTCTGCGATTCGCACTGCCATTGCCTTGGCCTTTTCTGCTAGACTTTCTGAAATGCGAGCAGGCACAATGGTTTTAGAGAGGATGTTGTTACGGTGGATATTTTCCTGAACTGGGAAAACCGTCACATCCTTGCCATTCCCTGATACAATGACAGAAATTTCAATGTCAAAGTTGACAAATTTTTCCAAAACGCAGTCTGCTGAGTCAGCTAGTGTATAGGCCTCTTCCAAGTCTGCTTCTGAGCGAATGACCTTTTGCCCATGTCCATCGTAACCGCCTGTAGCAGTCTTGAGGACATAGTTTTTCGATAGGTCAATATCCGCCAAGTCTTGGCTAGAAGTCACGACTTTGTAGGGTGCTACGGTGACTTGGGCCTTGTTTGAGAGGAAGTCCTTTTCAAAGATACGATTTTGAGAAACTCGGAGCAGATCTGTCCCTTGAGGGAGCTGACTATCCTTAATAACAGCATCCAAACCGTCAGCATCGACATTTTCAAACTCATAGGTCAGGACATCGCAACGCTCGGCCAGCTGACGGAGGGCGTCCACATCATTATAAGGAGCTACGATGATTTCTGCCACACGAGAGGCTGGGCAGTCCGCCGCAGGATCCAGCGCTATGACCTTGTGTCCCATGTAGATAGCAGAAATGGCCATCATCTGACCCAGCTGACCGCCACCGATGATTCCGATTGTTTTAGATGAGCTCATTCGTAGACTCCTCTGCGATTTTTCCTTGTTCTTCTGCAAAATCCGCTAGCGCTGTTGCTAGGTCTTGGTCTTCAATGGCCAAGATCCGAAGGGCAGTTAGGGCAGCATTGGTCGCTCCTGCTTCCCCAATGGCCATAGTTGCCACAGGTACACCACCCGGCATCTGAACAATCGAATAAAGCGAGTCCAGACCGCTGAGCGCCCGTGATTTGACAGGTACGCCGATAACAGGCAGAGTGGTTTTAGCTGCTACCATTCCTGGCAAATGGGCGGCACCACCAGCACCTGCAATGATGACCTTTATGCCACGACTGCGGGCTTCTTCGGCATGCTGAAACATGAGGTCAGGCGTGCGATGAGCAGAGACGACTTTCTTTTCATAGGCTACACCAAAGCGATCTAGCACTTCGGCAGTTTTTTGCATGGTGGCCCAGTCGGATTTGGAACCCATGATGATGGAAATAATTGGTTTCATTGTTAATATCCTTTTTCTTTTTGATAATGGTCTTAGGTGGTGGGTCGGAAGCAAACCTTCGGTTTCATTCCTAAAATTTGAGCCTGAAGTCTCAAATTTTCCCTAGACCAGAACATTCATTGTTCTGGTCTTTTCACCACGGCGACCATTATCGTATTTGGCGACTTCGTCGCGTTATTCTTATATCTTTACTTAATTGCCTTGCTTCCGATATCTGTTCGGTAGAAGAGGCCTGTAGTGTCTTGTTTTTTTAGTTGGTCGTAGATTTTTTCCTGCGCAGCTGAGACGGTATCTGCTGTGGTGACCAGCATATACACTCGTCCGCCATTTGATAGCAGTGCTCTGCTATTTTCCGAAAACTTAGCCCCAGCATAGTAGGTGATGATATCGCCATCTGTCTTAGCTGGCAACTTGACACCTTTTTCATAGTCTAGCGGGTAGCCTTCTGATGCGACAACCACACCCAGAGTCACGCCCTTGTCGGTCCAAGTGATGTTCGGCTCCTTACCATCGAGAATATCAGTGATATTTTGTGCAAAGTCAGAAGTCAGGCGGGGCAGGATAATCTGAGTTTCAGGATCTCCAGAGCGAGCGTTGAACTCAATGACCTTAGGCCCGTCTGCTGTCAAGATAAGCCCTGCATAAAGAACACCAAGATACGGGCGACCTTCCTGGATCATGCCCTCAAGGACTGGCTTGATAATAGTGTCAACCGCTGTGTCAACCACACTCTGTGACAAGTGAGGGACTGGCGCATAGGCACCCATCCCACCAGTATTAGGACCCTTGTCGCCATCATAGGCCCTCTTGTGGTCCTGAGCCGTCGGCATGATGTAAAACTTATCGCCATTGACAAAGGCAAAGAGAGAAAATTCCTCCCCGTCTAGGAACTCTTCGATAACCACACGCGCACCACTGTCACCGAATTTATTGTCCAAGAGCATCTCGTGAGCGGCTTCGACTGCTTGCTCCACCGTCTCAGCAACGACGACACCCTTCCCGAGCGCCAAGCCATCCGCCTTGACGACGATAGGAGCGCCTTTCTCCTCAATATAGGCCTTGGCCTCCTCGAAATCTGAAAATGTGCCATAGGCTGCTGTCGGAACGCCGTATTTGACCATGATTTCCTTGGCAAAATCCTTGGACCATTCCAGCTCAGCCGCAGCCTTGGTCGGACCAAAAGCCTTGAGCCCAGCTTGGTTAAAATCATCTACAATCCCAGCTGCCAGGGCATCATCCGGACCGATAAAGGTCCAAGCGATATCGTTGGTCTTTGCAAATTCAATCAACTTAGAATGTTCGGAAATAGAGATATTCACCAATTCCAACCCATCCAAAGTCATCCCGTCATTTCCAGGAGCTACAAAGACCTGCTCCACATCCTGAGACTCCAACAACTTCTTGGCAATCGCATGCTCACGACCACCCGAACCAACAACTAAAAGCTTCATAGCTAAGATACCTCAATGTCCAATATCATAGGTGCTTACGCACCAAGCTAACACATCACGTAAAAATTTCCGTATTTTTTACGAATTATTTATCTAAATTATATCACAATCGTTCGTTTTATTCCATGATAAGCAGGAAAAGAAGAGAAATAATCTACTTTTGTTAGGAATATCCATCTCTGAAAAATAAAATCTACCTATATTATTTTTGATATTTTGACTAATTCATCCCTTTATTTCAAGCAGCAAAGATTTGATGAAATCAAAATAAATTAGAAATTCAACTATCATCATCTTTTAAAATTTTTCTTTTTTTATATTTTTTCCCGAATAATCTAAATGGAATCATCCAAATTACTTATTCAAAGGAGATTTATGAAGAAATATCAGAAGCTGTTTTTATTATCCGGAGCAGTCCTTGGGCTGTTTGCAAGTCATTCCACGGCTCAAGCTGTTACATCGACTAAAACTGGAAACAAAGTCCTAGGCCCCACTGATCGTGCTAGCAATGTGACCGTCAATGTCACTGGGGATACAGCACAGATTCATTATGCCCGCTCCAAGGCTCAGGTTCCCTATACCATTTCCCACGCAGTCTGGTCCGACGAAAACGGACAGGATGATTTGAAATGGTACACCACGCCTCAAACATCCAGCACAGCCATTGACCTCCGGCAGCACGCTGGCTATGGCACTTTCCATGTTCATACTTACATTAATATCAACGGGAAAATGATTGGCTTGAATGGTACGACCTTTACTGTTAATAAGCCTGCGGTTAAGGTTTCTACTAATATTGTCGGACAAACTGGTCAAATTCACTTTAAGCGCAATAAAGACCAGATAAACTCTCGTATTTTACATGCGGTCTGGTCTGATGAAAATGGACAAGATGACTTAAAATGGTATAATGCCGGACAAGATATCACCGAATTTACACTTTCTAATCACAAGGGTTATGGAAAATATTTCGTAGATACTTATGAAAATAAAAATGGCAAAATGATTTACCAATCAGGCACCACTTTCCATCTAGAAAAGCCTAATCCTATCATTCAGACAAGTTTCCCTGAACCTGGCATTATGGAAATCCTTATCAAAAATCTTCCTGAATCCATGTATAAGGTCACTGTCCCAACCTGGTCTGAAAATAAGGGGCAAGATGATTTACAGTGGTATCAAGCAAAGAAAAATCCTGATGGCAGTTACAGCGTCAGAGTCGAACTAAAAAAACACAATTACGATACAGGAACCTACCATATCCATCTCTATGGAGAAAGCTATGTTAAGCCTGAGTTAACAGGATTAGCAGGAACAAGTGTTACACTGGATGCTGGTAAGATGCCTTCTCAAAAAGACCAAAAACCGCTTTTCTCTGTTGAAAATATCAATCAGGAAGAGGGAACCTACACTGTAAAAGTAACCGAAACTGCAGCATCTAAGCCAATTCAATCCGTCCGCGTCCCTATTTGGAGTACCCAGAATCAAAGCAATATCAAGTGGTATGAGGCAAGCAACAATGGAGATGGGACTTTTTCTGCACAATTCAATATCCGTAACCACCAAGCCTTATCTGGAAGCTACACTAATCATATCTACGTTAAGTACAAAGATGGTAGCGAGCATAACTATGCAACAGACAGCGTCACCCTATCCGCTGAAAATATCAAAGCCAAGGTCTCTATCAATAAAATTTCTACCTACAATTACGAAGTGACCGTTTCCGATGCTTTCGGACCAGGAACTATTTCTCTACCGACTTGGTCAGAAGTCAACGGCCAGGATGACATCAAATGGTACACTGCTAACAAAGTGGGCAATGGCTTGTATAAATTTACCATCAATACGCAACAGCACGCTGGAAATGGACTCTTCCATACCCATGTTTACCGTAATCTCAATGGACAGATGACTGGACTTACAGGTACTAGCTATCAGGTTGATAAACCAACCACACCTGAGCCAACCCTCTACACACCTGATTATGCGGGAGCCTCCTCTTATCCTCATGGTCAGTGTACTTGGGGAGCAAAAGTACTGGCTCCTTGGGCTGGTCCTTACTGGGGCAACGGTGGCCAATGGGCAGCTAGCGCACGCGCAGCTGGTTTCCGAACAGGAAGCACCCCACAAGTCGGAGCCATCATCTGCTGGACCGATGGCGGCTATGGGCATGTTGGTGTTGTCACTCATGTCGAATCCAATACCCGCATCCAAATCAAAGAATCCAACTATGCAGGTAAACAGTATATTGGCAACTTCCGTGGCTGGTTCAATCCTTATGCCGCCGGTCAAGGAGCTGTCAGCTATATTTATCCAAAATAAATTTACCAAAAAAACCTTGGTTTTATCAACCAAGGTTTTTCATCTGTTCAAATCGAAGTCACATTCTTACTTCGCTAGTTTCTTTTCCAAATAGGCGACAATATCTGCGACATTTTCAAAGCGATCAACATCCTCATCTGAAATTTCAATCGCAAACTCATCCTCTAAAGTCAGGATGAATTCCATTAAGTCAACAGAATCAGCGCCTAAATCATCTTTTAAGCCCAAAGTTGGCTGGACAACAAAGTCCTTTCCTTGACGTTCTTGGATAATTTCTGTTACTTTTTGAAAAATTTGTTCTTGATTCATTCTGTATCCACCTCTTTTGAAAATTCCACCACAGATTTTCCGACAACATCTGTCTCCAGCATGGCTCGGATCTGACGAATGGTGCTATAAACAGCCTTGGCATCGCTTGAACCGTGTGTCTTGACCACTGGCGCCTTGAGTCCAAAGAGAACGGCCCCACCGGCACTGGAATAGTCCAGACTCTTGCGCATTTCCTGTAGGCTGTTTTTGAGCAACAAAGCTCCTAGCTTAGCCTTGAGACCACCGCCTAGCACAGCCTTTTTGAGCTGGCCTAGGATGCTAATGGCAGTTCCTTCGATAGACTTGAGCACAGCATTGCCCGTAAAGCCATCTGCTACGACAACGTCTGCCACTCCATCCATAAGGTCACGCGCCTCCACATTGCCGATGAAGTTCAGTTTGTCATCCTCCGACAACAGTGCATAAGTTTCCTTACGCAAAGGATCTCCCTTGCTGGCTTCAGTGCCATTATTGAGCAAGCCAACCCGTGGCTGCTTAATGCCACGAACATTTTCCGCATAAAAAGAACCTAGAATAGCATATTGATGCAAATGGTGAGGGGTATTTTCAGCATTTGCCCCCAGATCCAGCATATCAAAACCGCGACCATCCACAGTCGGTAAAGTGGATAAAAGCCCTGGTCGGTCAATATTTTTGATCCGTCCGACGATAAAGAAGCCCGCCGCCAAAAGCGCTCCTGTATTACCGGCAGACAGAACCGCATCTGCTTCTCCATCCTTGACTGCCTTGGCTGCCAAAACCATGCTAGCCTGCTTCTTCTTGCGAATAGCCTTGGTCGGCTCATCATCCGAGTCAATCTTTTCATCCGTATGAACGATGCTGACGCGCTCTGTCGCTGTCAACAGAGGTTTAATCTTGGCTTCATCCCCATAGAGAACAATCTCAATATCCGAGAAGTCTCTCAGAGCCTGATTAGCACCTTCGACCAAAGCCTGAGGGGCATTGTCTCCGCCCATGGCATCAATAGCTATTTTTTTCATGCTGTTCTTCCTCATGTTTGTCTTGTAAAATACTGCCCCAGTCGCCCAGAGAGTCGATAAATTTCTTTGATTTGAGATGAATACCCACGTATTCATCATAAAGTTGATCTATAAAGTCCCTGATCTGTCGCTTGATTTCCGGCTTAAGCGAAATCGTCTCCAGCTCACTAAACTGAACCGCCTGAAACTGATTGAGCAAAAAAGGAATATTGGGATTAAGATGACTGCGATGAGCATCCTTGTGATAATGCTCTGAACAGAGCACCCCGCCATATTGAAAGGAAAAATCAAAAGGCAGACCTGTCCGATGGCAAAAAACACAGTCATGGAAATTCAGAGAAAGGCCAAAGCGAGATAAAATCTGAATTTCAAAAATATTTGTCAAAACCTCATGATCCAGCCCTTGATTCATCAAATCCAGTGTCTTTTGCAGGAAGGCAAAGAGGGCTGGATCTGGCTGATTGTCTTGAATACTAGCATCTGCTAGAGCCGCCACATAGCTGGCATAAGCCATGACAAAGAGATCGCCCTTGATTTGCCCGTAACTTTCCACAGCTTGGTAATCTTCGATATAGCTGAGTCCATCATCATTGATTTTCATCAAGAGTTCTGCTGCCGTCAGAGGCTGGATGACTGGTGCCAGCTTAGACTTTCCAGCATGTTTCACGAAAAACATTCGCTTGCCAGCCTGTTCCGTAAAGATCTTGACCAGCTTATCATCTTCCCGGAAATTCCGATTATAGAGAATCAAACTCTTGCTCGTTAACGGTCTAAGCATGCTCTTCCATGTACTCCTTGAGCCGTTTCAGAGCTTCCTTGATGGTTTCCATACTAGCTGCATAAGACAGGCGAATATAGCCTTCTCCGTACTGGCCGAAGGCCGCCCCTGGGATAAAAGCCACAGCCTTCTTCTCAGCAAAATCCTGCAAAAAGGCAAAAGAATCTTGGTTGTAGCCTGCTGGAATCTTGGCAAAAATATAGAAAGCACCGTCTGGCTTGATAATCTGATAACCCAGCTCCGTCATCTGTTCGATAATATAATCCCGCCGCTGGACGTATTCCGCCTTCATCGGTTGGGCATCATCCTTACCAGCTGTCAAAGCCTCAATAGCTGCATATTGAGCCATGGTATTGGCTGCCGTCACCAGATACTGATGGCTCTTGATCAATTGAGCCGTAAAAGCAGCTGGAGCAAAGATAAAACCTAGTCGCCAGCCCGTCATAGCATGAGACTTGGATAAGCCATTGATGACGATGGTCTGCTCGGGCAAATATTCTGCCAGAGAAACGTGCCCCTGCTCCGTATAAGTCAACTCAGAGTATACCTCATCACAAACGACAAAAACTTCATACTTGCTCAATACAGCTGCCAAAGCCTCCATCTGCGCCCGCGAATAGGTCACGCCAGTCGGATTGGCCGGATAGTTGAGAATAACTGCCTTGAGCTTGTCACCTTGCGCCAAGATAGCCTGCTCCAGCATTTCAGGAGTCAAAACGAAGTCGTTTTCTGTCGTATCAATCTCGACAATCTCCGCCCCGACCAAATTCACAATCGGCTCATAGCCTGGATAAGCCGGCGCTGGTAGCAAGACCTTGTCGCCCTCTTCCAGAATAGCCGTCAGAGTCGCAGACAGGGCTTCAGTTGCCCCAATAGTGACTAAGACTTCATCTTCTGGACGATAGTTCAGATGGTACTTCTCCTTGACAAAATCAGCCGCAGCCTGCCGCAGCTCCAAAAGCCCACTCATTCCTGTATAGTGGCTCTGGTTGGCATCAATGGCTACCTTGGCCGCCTCCTTGATATGATCCGGTGTCAGAAAGTCTGGCTCCCCCAAGGTCAGCCGCAAAACACCTGGAATCGTAGAAATAGACTGGTCAAACTGACGAATCAGAGACACTTCAATTTTATCTAAATTCTTGTTAAACTTCTTAGTCAAATCCATAGCCGCCTCCGATAATCTAATAGAACTATTATACTATAAATGCAGCACCTGCGCAAAAATCCATCTGATTTATAGATAGAAAAACAAAAAAATCAGGAAAAATCCTGATTTTTATTCACGAGTTGCTTTATAAGTAAGCTCATTCCCATGCTTGGCTAGGAAATCCTGTAGTTCAGAGTCTGGAATTTGACGTAGATAGAGGTTAGAACGAATCGTCTCATCCTCTTCACGACAAGTTGACAGAACAACGTACTTATCGCTCGCTTTAATCTTGATATTTGAATCTTTGGTACGAGCAGCTTCATAGATATTCTTGAGCTGAGTTTCAAAATCCTTATCATCATCAAACTTAATCCGATAAAAAGCAGTCTCTTCTGGAACGATCACCAAGCCCATTACCTGATAGTAAAGCTTACGCTCTGGCGTTTCAATGACAACATACTTATGCTTATCTAAGTATTCCTGTTTATCATAATAGTTCACATCATTAAACATGCGGTGGTCACCAACCTGACTTCCACGAGCATGCCCAAAGAGCCAAGTCAAACGGTCACTAAAGTCTTTTTTGTTTTCAGTGTCCATGAAAACAGTACCCAGATAAGGTTCGTTTCCACCTTCAAAGGTCTTATCCAAATAAGTTGAGTTATCACCGGTCTGTACAACTGGCTCGTCCAATTCTGTACCAGGAGCATAGACATAGGCCACCGCTTCAGGATTGATCGCTTTCAAGCCATTAAAACGATTAGTCAGATATTCCTTTTCTTCCTTACTTGGTGTATAAGTTACCTTACCTACCTGACTAGTGGATGATTTAGCAGCAGAATTTGAAGAGTTTGCCTGTTGGAGGAGAAAAATCCCTGCTAAAATAGCAATAAATAAAGCTCCTAAACCACCAAAAATCTTCCAATTTTTCTGCTGTTGTTTTTGTCTTCTTCTTCTCATAGATAAAAATCCTATAAAATCTTTCTAAAAAATATCACTGAACCAGAGGTCCAGTGATATAAATTGCATTAGTACAATTGTTTAAAACAAATTATTTAACTGCAGATGTTTTTGGAAGAGCTTTACCAGCTGCTTTTTGTCCAGCTTTAGCATCTTTACCAGCTTTAGATTCAGTCTTAGCTGCTTCTTCTTTAGATGCAGGTGTAGTACCTTTGTCTCCTGCTTTATCTGCTGCTTTGCTTCCAGGTTGGTTGTTTGCTGCACCAACACGTTTCAAGTAACGATTATTTTTATCAGTTTCGCTTTCACCCTTGATGTATGTTTTGCCTTCTTGTTCTGTAGCATTGTTGTATGTACCTTGGAATTGTTTTACATACTTGTTACGTACAGTGTTGAATGCATCGTTGTAAGCTGATTCATAAGCTGCTTTTTTCTCACCGTAAAGGTGTGAACCACCTTCAACAGCATCAAGTTCTTTTTTAGCAGCTACTACTGCTGGATCTTGAGCAGCTTCTGCTCCGATTTCACCAGAATGTCCAGCCAAGTATTCATTAGCTTTATCAGCATTTGTGAACTCAGTTTGAAGGTAATATTCTGGATCACCTTGACGAGCTGCATTAGTTGCTTCATCAGCTGCGAATGCAGGTACTGCTAGTGCGAACAATGAAAGAGCTACTACGCTAGAAAGTACAACTTTTTTCATTTGTTTTCTCCTTTTTTTTATAAAAAACATTTTTTATTTGGTAACTATCGTTACTATGTATAGTATATGAAATATTCTTTAAATTGTCAAGTCTTTTGCTAAAAAAAATCTTGATAAACGCACTTTTAAGCCTTTTTTGCTACTTCAAAAAGAGGGGAAAGCGGACGTTTTTCATGGATCCGAACGATGGCTTCTGCCAAGAGATGAGCGATAGAAATCTGCTCAATCTTATCGATTAATCTGTCCTCTGAAAGGTAGATGGTATCTAAAACCACTAGTTTTTTGATAGCGGATTTTTGGATATTTTCCATAGCTGGTCCTGACAAGACTGGGTGAGTACAGCTCGCATAGACTTCCACAGCACCTGACTCTGCCAAAGCGTCTGCCGCATGACAAATAGTCCCCGCCGTATCAATCATATCATCTATCAGAATACAGGTCTTACCTTCTACCTTACCAATGATATTCATAACTTCACTGGTATTCATCTTGTCAACGCTGCGACGTTTGTCGATAATTGCAATTGAAGTCTTGAGAAATTCTGCCAACTTACGAGCGCGGCTGACACCACCGTGGTCTGGACTGACTACCACATAATCGCTACCCACCATGCCTCGACGCTCAAAATAATCAGCAATCAAAGGCGCTCCCATCAAATGGTCGACAGGAATGTCAAAGAAACCTTGGATCTGAGCAGCATGCAAATCAATGGTCAATAGGCGATCTACTCCAGCAATCTCCATTAGATTAGCCACTAATTTAGATGTAATTGGCTCACGAGCACGAGCTTTTCGGTCCTGTCTAGCATAGCCATAGTAAGGCATCACTACATTGATAGACTCCGCACTAGCCCGCTTCAAGGCATCCACCATGATCAAAATTTCCATTAGATTGTCATTGACAGGTGAGCTAGTTGACTGCAAGATAAAAACGTGCTTACCACGGATCGATTCTTCGATGTTTACTTGAATTTCCCCGTCAGAAAATTGACGAACCGTTGACTTCCCAAGCGGCATCCCAATCTCCTTTGCGACACGCTGCGCTAATTCTTGATTAGAAGAAAGAGCAAAGAGCTTTAAATCAGAAAAAGACATGATTCCCTCCAGATTCTAAATCGTCTTTTATTGTAACCAATTACATTTTTCCTACCTACCATTGTAACGCTTTTCCAGCAATTTTTCAATAAAAAATAAAAGGGAGAACGAAAAGTCGTTCTCCTTCATATTTCATTAGTTTGGATAGATGTATGTTACATACCCTTGTGCATTTGTTGGGTCAAACCATCCACGGTGATTACCGAGTGATTGGTTACCAGCATAGTTTGCTTCTGATACTTGAATGTTGTTAGCAGATTGCACTGCTGTTACAACTGCAACGTGTCCGTAGCCACCGTCGTTCCAACATGCGATCGCTCCAACTTGTGGTTGTGATCCTGTACGGAAGCCTGCTGCTGCCGCACTAGCTGCCCATTGGCCACCATTACCCCAGTAGTCGCCAGCCCATGGTGCCAAAGTCTTAGCACCCCAAGTACATTGACCTACAGGATAAGTTGATGCTGAAAGGCTATATGATGGAGTTGCAACAACTCCTGATGTAGCAACTGCTGCTTCTGCTGCAGGAGTTCCACCTGTATTATTTACAGCTTGAACTTGTGCTGCAAAGCTTGTATTTCCTGAAGCAAGGATCGCTTGTTGTTGCGCTTGTTGCTGGTTCTTATATGCTGCTTCTGCCGCTGCTGCCTCAGCTGCCGCTTTTTCAGCTGCCGCTTTTTGCTCTAAGAGACTATTTTTCTCATTTTCAGCAGTTGCTTTTTCAGCTGCAAGGTTCAGTTGAGCAACCTTGAGTTCAGCCTGCTTAGTTGTCAACGTTTGAGCATCGTCTGCAAGTTTTTGTTGGTTCGCAATGACTGTATTGATAGCTTCATTGTTAGCAACTTGTTTTTCAGCAATCTTTTCTTTATCTTCTTTTTGTTGTTCCAGCATTTTGTTGTTAGCCGAAACGATTTCGCTCATCGCTGCTACACGAGAGATAGCCTCAGTGATTGAAGCAGAGTTGATGATTGTGTTGATATAGCTTGTTGCTGTACCATTTGTTTGAGCACTACGCGCTTGATTTGCAAGAGACTCATTACGAGCAACAATATTCTTTGATAACTCTTCAATTTCAGCAGTAAGTTTCGCAGATTCAGCATTCAATTTTTCATTTTCTGCTTGAAGCACTTCTTGTTGCTTTTGAATAGCTGAAACTTGTTTTTGAATTTCATCAACTTGTGCCTGTGCCGCTTTTTGTTGATTTGTTAAACTATCAATTTTACTATTTTGAGCTGCAATTTTATCATCTGTACTATCAGCTTTAACATTAACTAGCGCAGCACCTTGAGAAAGGATCACCGCACTCAATAAAACTGATGTAAGTAGCTTTTTCTTCATAAAAATATTAACACTCCTTCTTACTAAGACATTATATAGTATATCAAAAAAATTCTGGCTATATATTACGCATTCGTTACATTTCTATTTCTAATTCATCATAAATAGACTTTTTCAAACAAAGGCTGTAACAATAGGAAAAGAAAGGCATTAAATACTAAAGTTGGCACCAAAGCATAGATAATAAAATCAGGGAATGTAAAGCTTGCTAGGTGCAAGAAAAATGCAGAAACAAAGCTGATCATTTCAAAAAAGAAAACAATCGTAATAATGGCTAAAACGCGTGTCCAACGATTTAGCAAAAATACAGAAAGAAAATGATAGATGGCAACTGTCAATAGAGGCAAGATGAAGGTGAAAAGCCCAATCACATGTAGATAATAAACATCGTAAAAAAGGCCGAGAGTGAAGAAGAGGAAAAAAATATATTCCTTTGAAAAGTTTAAAAATAAGAAAACCGTAAAGAACAATAAAATATGACTTGCCGGATGCCACTTCTCAGCAAAAAGATCTACAAGACTTCTTGATAATTGACCATCAATGAAGAAGATCAGGAATAAAAACAAAGTTGTAAAAAAAGTTCCTCTTAGAATTTTCATACTAATTTCTCACCAACAGAACCGCTTGAATATCAGACAAATCTGCAGCAGGCTTCACCAAAACTTCTTTGTTTAATTGGTCCTTGCCAGCTGATATTGATAAAACCTGACCAACCAAGACATTCTCAGCATTATAAGAGCCGAGACCACTTGTCGTCACAGTTGCCCCTTCTTCAATTCCATCCACCGTATTTAGCTGGCTGACGATAAAAGCTGACTTTTCAGTGTCAAAACCAACAATGATGCCATAGGCAAAACCAGTTTTTGTCTGAATTTTAATGGCAATAGAACTATCATTCTTTTCATTTGTAAGTAGACTAACAACACTTGAAGAGTCGGAAACACTGCTAACTGCTCCAATCAAACCACCGTTAGAAATAGCCAGCATAGAGGTTGACACATCGCTTGACTGCCCCTTATCAAGAGTTAATTCACTCTTCCAAGTAGATGGAGAGCGAGAGATAACTTCTCCAGTAATCTTGACAACACTTTGATCATTATTACGTAACTCTAAGAGAGAACGCAACTTCTCATTCTCTAATTTTAAGGCATCAGAAATATTCGCCTGCTCTTCAAGATTGTAAATCGTTCCCTTTAGCGTCTCATTTTCTTGGTAGGTATCTATTAAATGAACAACTTTTTTCTTTTCCTTAGCAAGATAGTTAAAAGGAATGGCCACCACCCGATCAACACTAGACAAAAAGTCACCAGTTACAGAAACAATCCATGTTGAAAGAGGGGAAAGCATCAAGCTTATCATAACAATTCCCAATAGCAAAATAGAAATCAAAAATTTAGACATCTTTAATTTATTCATTCCAATCTCCGCAACCAATAAATCCTAAAAAACGCTTATATAAATACAGATTAGAGCAGAACAACTTAACAAAACAAGTTCAAACAAACAACAAGAAATAATTCTTCAACAGAAAAACATTATAAAACAAGAAAAGGAGATAGCAAATGCTAAACTCCCTTATTTACGGAGAATGGGGGATTCGAACCCCCGCGCCAGTTACCCGACCTAACGATTTAGCAAACCGTCCTCTTCAGCCTCTTGAGTAATTCTCCAATATACTTAATGGGCACGAGTGGACTCGAACCACCGACCTCACGCTTATCAGGCGTGCGCTCTAACCACCTGAGCTACGCGCCCAAGTTATAAAAACTTGGTATGAACTTCTGTTCAAAGCGGGTGACGAGAATCGAACTCGCGACAACAGCTTGGAAGGCTGTAGTTTTACCACTAAACTACACCCGCATATTAAATACTGTATGGCGCGAGACGGAATCGAACCGCCGACACATGGAGCTTCAATCCATTGCTCTACCAACTGAGCTACCGAGCCAAATTGCGGGAGCAGGATTTGAACCTACGACCTTCGGGTTATGAGCCCGACGAGCTACCTAGCTGCTCCATCCCGCGATATTCTAATCTAAGGAGGATGTGGGATTCGAACCCACGCACGCTTTTACACGCCTGACGGTTTTCAAGACCGTTCCCTTCAGCCGGACTTGGGTAATCCTCCAAGATATTTAATATGGACCTTGTAGGACTTGAACCTACGACCACTCGGTTATGAGCCGAGAGCTCTAACCAGCTGAGCTAAAGGTCCAACAAGATCGTTATAGCGGCGAAGGGGATCGAACCCCCGACCTCCCGGGTATGAACCGGACGCTCTAGCCAGCTGAGCTACACCGCCAGATATCGGGAAGACAGGATTCGAACCTGCGACACCTTGGTCCCAAACCAAGTACTCTACCAAGCTGAGCTACTTCCCGATCATAAGTAAAAACGGAGTCATATGACCTCGTTTCCCTTCATGCACCCTAGAGGAGTCGAACCTCTAACCGCCTGATTCGTAGTCAGGTACTCTATCCAGTTGAGCTAAGGGTGCTCTATATCACGATAATCAATTATAACAAAAACACATAAAAAAGTCAAAACTTTCTTATGCACCCTAGAGGAGTCGAACCTCTAACCGCCTGATTCGTAGTCAGGTACTCTATCCAGTTGAGCTAAGGGTGCCCTGTCGCATATCCGCTATGCCGAGGACCGGAATCGAACCGGTACGATCGTTACCAA
Source organism: Streptococcus cristatus ATCC 51100 (assembly GCF_011612585.1). NCBI lineage: Bacteria > Bacillati > Bacillota > Bacilli > Lactobacillales > Streptococcaceae > Streptococcus > Streptococcus cristatus. The sequence goes on from NZ_CP050133.1 coordinate 2,012,669, forward strand.
TCGCAGGATTTTAAGTCCTGTGCGTCTGCCAGTTCCGCCACCCCGGCCTCAAAGCGAACGACGGGATTCGAACCCGCGACCCCCACCTTGGCAAGGTGGTGTTCTACCACTGAACTACGTTCGCATCTCTATCCAAAAAAAATGCCGGCTACATGACTTGAACACGCGACCCTCTGATTACAAATCAGATGCTCTACCAACTGAGCTAAGCCGGCTCATTTATATTTCTATGCGGGTTAAGGGACTTGAACCCCCACGCCCTAAAGCGCCAGATCCTAAATCTGGTGCGTCTGCCAATTCCGCCAAACCCGCGCTTATGACCCGTACTGGGCTCGAACCAGTGACCCTTTGATTAAAAGTCAAATGCTCTACCAACTGAGCTAACGAGTCTTTCTTCTTGAAACTGTCTAACAATTCCAACGGTCCCGACGGGAATCGAACCCGCGATCTTCGCCGTGACAGGGCGACGTGATAACCGCTACACTACGGGACCTATATGGGAGTTAACGGGATCGAACCGCTGACCCTCTGCTTGTAAGGCAGATGCTCTCCCAGCTGAGCTAAACTCCCAAAAAGGAAGTACTCCGACTTCCTATCCTGCTAAGCGACTACCATATCTCACAGGGGGCAACCCCCAACTACTTCCGGCGTTCTAGGGCTTAACTTCTGTGTTCGGCATGGGTACAGGTGTATCTCCTAGGCTATCGTCACTTAACTTGCTGAATTAACTTGCAATATCTTATTGCCTTGTCAACTCAAAATTGAATAACTACTCAAAGCTCACAATACTTGCCAAAAGCTGCGCTCAATGAAAATTGGATAAGTCCTCGAGCTATTAGTATTAGTCCGCTACATGTGTCGCCACACTTCCACTCCTAACCTATCTACCTGATCTTCTCTCAGGGCTCTTACTAACTTGCGTTATGGGAAATCTCATCTTGAGGTGGGTTTCACACTTAGATGCTTTCAGCGTTTATCCCTTCCCTACATAGCTACCCAGCGATGCCTCTGGCGAGACAACTGGTACACCAGCGGTAAGTCCACTCTGGTCCTCTCGTACTAGGAGCAGATCCTCTCAAATTTCCTACGCCCGCGACGGATAGGGACCGAACTGTCTCACGACGTTCTGAACCCAGCTCGCGTGCCGCTTTAATGGGCGAACAGCCCAACCCTTGGGACCGACTACAGCCCCAGGATGCGACGAGCCGACATCGAGGTGCCAAACCTCCCCGTCGATGTGAACTCTTGGGGGAGATAAGCCTGTTATCCCCAGGGTAGCTTTTATCCGTTGAGCGATGGCCCTTCCATGCGGAACCACCGGATCACTAAGCCCGACTTTCGTCCCTGCTCGAGTTGTAGCTCTCGCAGTCAAGCTCCCTTATACCTTTACACTCTGCGACTGATTTCCAACCAGTCTGAGGGAACCTTTGGGCGCCTCCGTTACCTTTTAGGAGGCGACCGCCCCAGTCAAACTGCCCGTCAGACACTGTCTCCGATAGGGATCACCTATCCGGGTTAGAGTGGCCATAACACAAGGGTAGTATCCCAACAACGCCTCCATCGAAACTGGCGTCCCGATCTCATAGGCTCCTACCTATCCTGTACATGTGGCACAGACACTCAATATCAAACTGCAGTAAAGCTCCATGGGGTCTTTCCGTCCTGTCGCGGGTAACCTGCATCTTCACAGGTACTAAAATTTCACCGAGTCTCTCGTTGAGACAGTGCCCAAATCATTACGCCTTTCGTGCGGGTCGGAACTTACCCGACAAGGAATTTCGCTACCTTAGGACCGTTATAGTTACGGCCGCCGTTTACTGGGGCTTCAATTCATACCTTCGCGTTACCGCTAAGCACTCCTCTTAACCTTCCAGCACCGGGCAGGCGTCACCCCCTATACATCATCTTACGATTTAGCAGAGAGCTGTGTTTTTGATAAACAGTTGCTTGGGCCTATTCACTGCGGCTGACCAAAGTCAGCACCCCTTCTCCCGAAGTTACGGGGTCATTTTGCCGAGTTCCTTAACGAGAGTTCTCTCGCTCACCTGAGGCTACTCGCCTCGACTACCTGTGTCGGTTTGCGGTACGGGTAGAGTATGATACAACGCTAGAAGCTTTTCTTGGCAGTGTGACATCACTCACTCGCTACTAAACTTCGCTCCCCATCACAGCTCAACGTTACAGGTATAAGCATTTGACTCATACCACGCCTCACTGCTTAGACGTACATCCATTCGTACGCACGAGTTAGCCTACTGCGTCCCTCCATCACTTCATACTCTAGTACAGGAATATCAACCTGTTGTCCATCGGATACACCTTTCGGTCTCTCCTTAGGTCCCGACTAACCCAGGGCGGACGAGCCTTCCCCTGGAAACCTTAGTCTTACGGTGGATGGGATTCTCACCCATCTTTCGCTACTCATACCGGCATTCTCACTTCTATGCGTTCCAGCGCTCCTCACGGTACACCTTCGCCACACATAGAACGCTCTCCTACCATACCTATAAAGGTATCCACAGCTTCGGTAAATTGTTTTAGCCCCGGTACATTTTCGGCGCAGGGTCACTCGACTAGTGAGCTATTACGCACTCTTTGAATGAATAGCTGCTTCTAAGCTAACATCCTAGTTGTCTGTGCAACCCCACATCCTTTTCCACTTAACAATTATTTTGGGACCTTAGCTGGTGGTCTGGGCTGTTTCCCTTTCGACTACGGATCTTAGCACTCGCAGTCTGACTGCCGACCATAATTCATTGGCATTCGGAGTTTATCTGAGATTGGTAATCCGGGATGGACCCCTCACCCAAACAGTGCTCTACCTCCAAGAATCTTTATGTCGACGCTAGCCCTAAAGCTATTTCGGAGAGAACCAGCTATCTCCAAGTTCGTTTGGAATTTCTCCGCTACCCACAAGTCATCCAAGCACTTTTCAACGTGCCCTGGTTCGGTCCTCCAGTGCGTTTTACCGCACCTTCAACCTGCTCATGGGTAGGTCACATGGTTTCGGGTCTACATCATGATACTAATTCGCCCTATTCAGACTCGGTTTCCCTACGGCTCCGTCTCTTCAACTTAACCTCGCATCATAACGTAACTCGCCGGTTCATTCTACAAAAGGCACGCTCTCACCCATTAACGGGCTCGAACTTGTTGTAGGCACACGGTTTCAGGTTCTATTTCACTCCCCTTCCGGGGTACTTTTCACCTTTCCCTCACGGTACTGGTTCACTATCGGTCACTAGGGAGTATTTAGGGTTGGGAGATGGTCCTCCCAGATTCCGACGGGATTTCGCGTGTCCCGCCGTACTCAGGATTCTGCTAGGTACAGATTCTATTTAAAATACGAGGCTCTTACTCTCTTTGGCTGACCTTCCCATGTCATTCTTCTATAAAATCTGAGTCCACATTGCAGTCCTACAACCCCGAAGAGTAAACTCTTCGGTTTGCCCTCCTGCCGTTTCGCTCGCCGCTACTAAGGCAATCGCTTTTGCTTTCTCTTCCTGCAGCTACTTAGATGTTTCAGTTCACTGCGTCTTCCTCCTCATCTCCTTAACAGAGATGGGTAACAGGTAGTACCTGTTGGGTTCCCCCATTCGGACATCCCCGGATCTGCGCTTACTTACAGCTCCCCGAGGCATTTCGTCGTTTGTCACGTCCTTCTTCGGCTCCTAGTGCCAAGGCATCCACCGTGCGCCCTTACTAACTTAACCTTATTTTTGACCTTTCAGTCTTAAACTCATTAATATTCACAGCGTTTCGGTTTATTTTCTTGTTACTATTTGATATAGTTATTCAATTTTCAATGGACAAGTTTAGAATAGTCATCACTATCCTAATGGAGCCTAGCGGGATCGAACCGCTGACCTCCTGCGTGCAAAGCAGGCGCTCTCCCAGCTGAGCTAAGGCCCCACAAGACCTCTCAAAACTAAACATGACGACCAATGGCTTCCGTTTTTCCTTAGAAAGGAGGTGATCCAGCCGCACCTTCCGATACGGCTACCTTGTTACGACTTCACCCCAATCATCTATCCCACCTTAGGCGGCTGGCTCCTAAAAGGTTACCTCACCGACTTCGGGTGTTACAAACTCTCGTGGTGTGACGGGCGGTGTGTACAAGGCCCGGGAACGTATTCACCGCGGCGTGCTGATCCGCGATTACTAGCGATTCCGACTTCATGTAGGCGAGTTGCAGCCTACAATCCGAACTGAGACTGGCTTTAAGAGATTAGCTTGCCGTCACCGACTTGCGACTCGTTGTACCAGCCATTGTAGCACGTGTGTAGCCCAGGTCATAAGGGGCATGATGATTTGACGTCATCCCCACCTTCCTCCGGTTTATTACCGGCAGTCTCGCTAGAGTGCCCAACTGAATGATGGCAACTAACAATAAGGGTTGCGCTCGTTGCGGGACTTAACCCAACATCTCACGACACGAGCTGACGACAACCATGCACCACCTGTCACCGGTGTGCCGAAGCAAAATCCTATCTCTAGGACGGGCACCGGGATGTCAAGACCTGGTAAGGTTCTTCGCGTTGCTTCGAATTAAACCACATGCTCCACCGCTTGTGCGGGCCCCCGTCAATTCCTTTGAGTTTCAACCTTGCGGTCGTACTCCCCAGGCGGAGTGCTTAATGCGTTAGCTGCGGCACTGAGTCCCGGAAAGGACCCAACACCTAGCACTCATCGTTTACGGCGTGGACTACCAGGGTATCTAATCCTGTTTGCTCCCCACGCTTTCGAGCCTCAGCGTCAGTTACAGACCAGAGAGCCGCTTTCGCCACCGGTGTTCCTCCATATATCTACGCATTTCACCGCTACACATGGAATTCCACTCTCCCCTTCTGCACTCAAGTTAAACAGTTTCCAAAGCGTACTATGGTTAAGCCACAGCCTTTAACTTCAGACTTATCTAACCGCCTGCGCTCGCTTTACGCCCAATAAATCCGGACAACGCTCGGGACCTACGTATTACCGCGGCTGCTGGCACGTAGTTAGCCGTCCCTTTCTGGTAAGATACCGTCACAGTGTGAACTTTCCACTCTCACACTCGTTCTTCTCTTACAACAGAGCTTTACGATCCGAAAACCTTCTTCACTCACGCGGCGTTGCTCGGTCAGACTTCCGTCCATTGCCGAAGATTCCCTACTGCTGCCTCCCGTAGGAGTCTGGGCCGTGTCTCAGTCCCAGTGTGGCCGATCACCCTCTCAGGTCGGCTATGTATCGTCGCCTTGGTGAGCCGTTACCCCACCAACTAGCTAATACAACGCAGGTCCATCTGGTAGTGGTGCAATTGCACCTTTTAATTGACTATCATGCAATAGTCAATGTTATGCGGTATTAGCTATCGTTTCCAATAGTTATCCCCCGCTACCAGGCAGGTTACCTACGCGTTACTCACCCGTTCGCAACTCATCCAGAAGAGCAAGCTCCTCCTTCAGCGTTCTACTTGCATGTATTAGGCACGCCGCCAGCGTTCGTCCTGAGCCAGGATCAAACTCTCATTAAAAGTTTGAGTTCTCACTCATTTCTGTCACTGACAGATTTATTGTTTTTTCTTTGTTCAGTACTACAACATATGTTGTAGCGCCCTGCACATTGGTTCGTCTTGTTCAGTTTTCAAAGGTCTTTATCGCTCTCTCAAGCGACAACTATATCAGTATATCACCTATCTATCCCCTTGTCAACACTTTTTTGAAATTTTTTTATCTTTTTTTCATCTTTTCTTCCTAACACCTCTATAACTACCTATAACTCAATAAATTAAAAGGGAAAGCCAACCTCTCCCTCTTACCTCTCCCCTATCCACTATATCACCGTGCTGCTAAAGTCTATTAAATATTCCTCTAACTCTCGCAACAGTCTTTTACGCCCCTTAAACCGTTCGTCACCTAGTAAGCGGTGGTATAACTCTAGTTGTTCTTTGTCTAACTTGGAAGTGTAGGCTGCTAACGAACTTCGAAGAGCGACTAAATCATCTAAAGCTAGTTCGCGCTTGCTCAGTCTATGACTAATGGTTCCAACTTCTTCATAAGACTGACGATCGAAGCGGCGTTTTTGGCTCTCTTGCTTGCGAAGTATGTCATGAATATGATTCCGAAATTTTGTCTTGAAGTAGCGATAGAGGCGGCTTTCATCTTGACTGATATCTGGATGACTTTCTTCCAGCTGGTGATAAACCAGCATACCTTCTTGTTCCCAGTCACTACTCTCCCATAAATGTACATAATAATCCCGTGCGCAGCGCCGGACGATCCACTGCACTTTCTCATAGCGTTCCTTGAAGTTCATGTTATCTCCTTTTTCTTTGATAATATGATTCTACAAGAAAAACTCTTCCCTCAGGCCTCCTGTCCCTATCCTGTCTATTTTATACCCTAACTGGTACTTAATGTAAGAAATTTCGGCATCTCAGGGACTTTTTATGACATGTTAGGCTTTAAAGAATAAAAAAATAGCTTGATTACACAATTAGTAATCAAGCTATTTAATAAGAAAAGCATCTCTTAATTTTCTTCCATTTTAGATTTTATTTCATCATAGGAAAGGGCATGTGCTTCTCGTTCCAAGTCTTTTTCAGACTCTTCTGGCATATGACCTGTTTCATAGAGAGATTTAATTTGGGTGCTATCAAGCGTTTCATATTTAAGTAATGCTTCTGCAATCAATTTATGGGTTTCACGATTTGCTTGAATAATCTCAGCTGCTTTGTTTCGTGCTTCATTTAGTAATGAACGAACTTCCTCATCAATCTCATAGGCTGTTTGTTCTGAAATTGATTTTTGAGGACTTTGTGCACCAAACATAGCATGATTACCTTCGTATTGGACTGGGCCAAGTTTTTCACTCATACCGTACTCAGTGACCATTGCACGCGCCATCTGTGTAGCTTGTTCAAAGTCATTTGAAGCCCCTGTAGTTTGGACATTAAAGATAATCTCTTCAGCTACACGACCACCCATGAGACCAGCCAATTGCTCTTTCATGTCTTCTTTAGACAGAAGCATTTGGTCTTCTTTAGGCAGGGCAATCATATATCCACCAGCACGACCACGAGGCACAATGGTTACCTTGTGTACGACACGCGCATTGGACAAAACAAGTCCGACAATCGTATGCCCCGCTTCATGGTAAGCGACAATCTGACGATCACGCTCTGAAACGATTTTATCTTTCTTAGATGGTCCTGCGATTACTCTGTCTTCAGCTTCATCAATATCATCGGCATCGATGACTTTTTTGTTACGACGAGCTGCAACTAGAGCTGCTTCATTCAAGACATTTTCCAAATCAGCACCAACAAAACCTGGTGTCTGCTGAGCAACTAGTTTCAAATCAACATTTTTAGCCAGCGGTTTATTCTTAGCATGAACGCGAAGAATAGCTTCCCGACCCTTCACGTCAGGACGGCCAACCAAAACTTTTCTGTCAAAACGACCTGGACGTAGAAGAGCTGGATCAAGAACATCCGAACGGTTAGTAGCCGCAATAATAATGATTCCTTCATTGCCTTCAAAACCATCCATTTCAATCAAGAGCTGATTAAGAGTTTGTTCACGCTCATCATTACCACCGCCAAGGCCAATACCACGCTGACGACCGACGGCATCAATTTCATCGATGAAGATAATGGCAGGGGCCGCTTTTTTCGCATCTTCAAATAGAGAACGAACACGGCTTGCTCCGACACCGACAAACATTTCAACAAAGTCAGAACCTGAGATGCTGAAGAAAGGAACACCTGCTTCACCAGCAACTGCCTTGGCAAGCAAGGTCTTACCAGTCCCCGGAGGACCTTCCAAAAGAACACCTGCCGGAATACGAGCACCCAGCTTAGTATAACGTTTTGGATCTTTCAGGAATTCAACAACTTCAACAAGTTCTTGTTTTTCCTCTTCTGCACCAGCGACATCTGAAAAGCGCACTTTGATATCTTCTTTATTGGCCGCACGAGCTTTGTTACGTCCAAAATTCATGGCACCACGAGCACCGCCACCACCTTGATTCATCATAGACATAAAGATGAAGGCGATGATGATAAATGGAACCAAGGAGATCAAAAGATTAATCCACATTCCACTGGAGCTTTCACGCTTAATAGTCACTTCTGTCCCATGCTCAGCAGCTAGCTTTTGCAAATCAGAAACTGTTGTATCTGATGGCAAAACAACACTAGTAAATCTGCTAACTTTTGAGATTTCCGGACTGAAAAACAGGATTCCTGTCGTATCTTTTGATTCTTTAGGTTTTTTATAAGTACCTGATACCTCGATAATACTACCATTTGGCTGGTAGCTCATCTCTGTAACATTATTATTTTGGATTTCTTTTACTAATTGGCTGTAGTTAATTTGCTGGCTACGGCCTGTCGCATTTCCTGTAAAGAAATACTGAAAACCTGTAACAAAGACTACAATAATTAGAATATAGAGAAAAGGATTTTTTATAAAACCATTATTTTGTTTATTTTTCATTTATATCTAGTAAACCTTTATTTTGTATAAACTTCTTCTTTCAAGACACCTACATAAGGAAGATTGCGATAATACTCATCATAATCTAGTCCGTAACCTACTACAAATTCATTGGGAATTGTAAAGCAGGTATAGTCTGCCTCAATATCAACAATGCGTCCTTCTGGCTTATCCAACAACGTAGCAATTTTTACAGAAGCTGCATTTCTTTCTTTGAATAAATTACACAAATTCTTCAAAGTTTGGCCGGTATCGATAATATCTTCGACAAAAAGAATATCACGACCGGTAATATCTTGATCAATATCTTTGATAATATTAATCACGCCACTACTAGTTGTACCGCCATGATAACTAGACACCAGCATAAAATCTAATTCAATATCTGTATCCACATGTTTGATTAATTCGGCCATAAAAGGAACCGAACCCTTCAAAATTCCTACAAAAATAGGCTTTTTACCTTGATAGTCTACTGTCAGCTGTTGGCCCAATTTTTTTGCTGCTGCTACGATTTCCTCATGAGAAACCAATACTTTTTTAATATCTTGTTCTAGCATAATTTTACCTATCTAATTTTCTGAATATAAAGTACAGTACTCATTATATCACTTTTTAATTCCTTACTCAAATCACTGATAGCGATATTTACAATTGCCAAGATCTGCTGATTTTGCTCAACAATAATCGCTTTTTCTCGTTCTTCAAATGGAATTTTTTGATCAATGAATAGTCGACGAAGTTTTTTGTGATGCCCCTTCAAACGAAGACAATCACCTGTTTTTCTGTGACGTAAAAGAAGTGGTGTTTCACATGAAACAGAAATCGCTTGAACATTTTCACCCTCCAAAGGAGAGCCAAATGAGAATTGATACTCTCCAAATTGAAGTAGATTACCACATTCTAACAGAATTGACTCCACTTTCAAATCAGACCTACGACTGATTTTTCTGATTTCAAAATGCTTATAATCTTTCACCAACTCATATTCATCCTTTAAAGGGTGGATGTAATTAGCCTTGGTTCGTAAGATTCCTAAGATTTCTTCAAATTGCTTTTTATTTATATTTAATGAAGGAAATTTCTTTAAATATTCCTGCAGAAGGAAATTTTGAACTTCTGGAATTTGCCGCTCAAACACTTCAAGTTTTGTAATGTCCAATCCCTGCGTCAGATGAGACAGGGCTGTCTGTAAATCCTCAACTTCTTTCCCTAAAGAAATCAGAGAATCCTTAAAGCGTGGATTTTCCTTTTCAAGACTGGGAAGATAGAGATTGCGAATCCGATTTCTGAGATAGTCATTTTGAAGATTGCTCTTATCTTCAAAATGCAAAATATCAGGGAAATCTTGCTTATGAAAATGAAGCAAAGGTCGGATTAATTCGCCATTTGCAAAGGATTGAACCTCGGTCATTCCAGACAAGTGGCGCAGCCTTGCTCCTCTTAATAACCTCATAAACACTGTCTCGGCCTGATCATCAGCATGATGAGCCGTTACCAAGGCCGTGTAGCCTTCTGCCAACATGACTTCTTCAAAAAAACGATAGCGAAATCGCCGAGCTTTTTCCTCAGAAAAATCACCTGAAAAATTTGAGCTGAAAAATTTCACACCAAGTTGCTGGGCAAAATTTGACAGCTCTTTTTCTTCCATATTTGACTCTGGACGTTGCTTGTGGTTGACATGCACTATCCCCAGCTCAATCTCTAGCTCTTCTCTATTCTGGTACAAGAGATGGAACAAGGTCATCGAATCCAAGCCACCAGAAACTGCTACCAGCACTTTTCGATGATTTTGAAAATACCGCTTTTCCTGCATTTGTTTGCGAAACTTCTGATCGATCATTTCAGAACTCCGTACACATCATCTGCGATTTTAGAAATTGTATCGTAATCCGAATTATTCGTAAGAATGGCAATAATAAATGGCGAATCCGCATACACAATAGCGACATCATGCTTGAAGTCGTAAGCATCACCGATTTTATGGGCAACTTTTATATTGATGTTTTTAGAAATTCGCTGATTGTCATAATTTGTCTGAGACAAGGCATCGATAATCATGCCATTTTGCTCATAAATGGCTTCCATAACATTGCCTGCCATTCGAGCCGAAGCTTGTCTGCTTTCCACATCCCACTTTTTGCCCGCAATTTTTTCAATAGTATTTTGAAACTGGCTATCAGATTGATTGCTGGTATAGTAGGCAAGGATATTGTGAGCTACATTATCCGACTCTTTTGCTACACCATTGATTAAGTCCTGCACAGAATATTCCTTATCATTTGCTGATTTGGAAATGCTGCCGCTTCCCTCAGGGTCATAGGCACCTGGAAAATCATTGACAACCGCTGTATATTTAAACTTTTTATCCAAGGAAAGGCTATGATTGTTTAGTTGCTCCTGGGCATAGTAAAGATAAGGAATTTTCGTCACACTGGCTGAGTACATTTGTTGATCTGGATTGATACCTGCTTCTTTACCCGTTTCTAGCTGTTTTACATAAATAGAAAAGTCAGCTTTTTTGTACTTAGAATTTAGAATCTCCTGAACCTTTTCCATTCGATTATCTTCTTGGGAAAGAAAATCAACAGAAACCCAACCTTGACCTTCAATTTTAGCGTATTCTCCCTTAGCTGTTTGAGCAATTTGTACTACCTTTACTTTGCTATAAGCAGGTAGTTTAGCTGCAATCTTTTTAGAAGAATTGATCGGGATAGTATCGTAGAGCACATAGTTAGGGGAAAGCCATCTTTCCTGTTTAACATCTGTGATAGACTGAACCGTATCCTCATAAATACTATTTTTATCTGCAATTACAAACTGGCCATTCTTTAATTTAAAGATAGGAATCCCAGCCTCATTCACGTGCAACTCTGTCAGCTGTAATGGCTGATCCGGCAGAAGTTTCCCAGCTACCTTAGTCAAAGTAGCATCTGTAAAAGTAGGCGTTTCTTCATAAACATTAGGATTTGTAGGGATACTCGTATGATAACGGCCATAAGCTGTACCTGTTAGCTGATACTTTTCTTCTTCGTCTAAAACAAGTTCCTTTTCAGTACTGATTGCTGTTTGACTGCTCCATAAGGCTGGCAGTAAAAATATCAGCAAAAGTAACTTACGCATGACCTCCCCTTTCCTTTTTTGTTTCTTGAAGTTTTAAAGCTTGATTTTTTTCGGATAATTCTGCTAGTTTTTCATCCGAAAAAGATAAAAATTTCTCTATATTTTGAAGTAAATTTTCCATAATTATTGTGGTAACAAATCTGGTGTTGTGTAAATGTATTCTCCTTCTTTTGAAAAAGAATACTTAGCACGAGCATATTTAGCAGCATAGCTGTCATCTTTCAACTTGGTTGCAATATCAGACTGATAGCTCTTTTCTTCACCTAATTTTTCATATTTTTTTTGTAGTTGTGCATATTGAGCACGGCGATTAAGTAAAGTTTCGTAACTTTGATATAAATTATAGGCTGGAAGAATAAAAAGTAGCATGACTAAAATTAGAACCCATCCCATAAAACGATTTCGTTTCCGACGCTCCTCATCGAGGTATCTACGACGCTGATTTTCATCTTGGATAAAGCGATTATTTATTTGAACAATATTTCTAGACATTTTCTTCAATCCTTGTCTCACTGATAATTTCATACATTTTAGCAGCATCTTCTTTTTTAGTGCTGTCTTTCATTTCTAGCACCCGCACTGTTAACAGCTTATTGCCAAAACGAACTTCAATTTGATCATTGATTTTCAAATCTGTCGAACTTTTTGCCAAGATTCCATTTACCTTGATACGGCCTTTATCTGCTACCTCTTTAGCTACAGGGCGTCGCTTGATAATACGTGATACCTTTAAATATTTGTCTAATCTCATAGTCTTTTCCTCGATTTTCTCTTAATATTCTATCATTCTTTTGAAAGAAACAAAGCCAAAAAGCTGAAATTTTACCGAATTGTAATGTTTATTCAGCTTTTCGATTCTTGATTTCTACCAGTTTTTCACCAAAGTTCAGCAAGTTTTCCAAAATCTCGAAATCTTTTTTATTCCGAACATCAAAAACGACTTCAATCAAGCCTTTCTGCTCTCCAATTCGAGCCTTTAGATTTGTCGCTGACAAGGCTTCAAAATAATCTTGGGTCAGATAGATTTGCTGAGAAATTTTTTCAAAACGAATGATGACAGATTCTTGCTTCCGCTCAACAAGTTCCACAAAAGCCTGATCAAGATAGGACTTGACTAAGCCAATCTCTAGTAGATAAGCCACTACGTCCGGATATTCTCCAAAGCGATCGATCAATTCATCTTGCAGATGTTCATAGTTTACACGATTGTCAATTTCACGAATTCTCTTGTAAACCTCGATTTTCTGACGTTCATCAGAAATATAATCACTTGGAAGATAGGCATCAATCTGAAGATTGATTTCAGCATTACTTTTTTGGCGCTTGGTTTCCTTACCTTGTTTCTTGGCAATTGCTTCTTCCAAAAGCTGAGAATACATTTCAAATCCCACAGAATCAATGAAACCTGACTGTGAACTTCCTAAAATATTTCCTGCTCCTCGGATAGACAAATCCCTCATCGCAATCTTGAATCCAGATCCTAACTCAGTAAATCCTTTAATGGCTTCTAGTCTTTTTTCTGAAACTTCAGTCAGAGATTTGTCTGGTCGGTACATAAGATAAGCATAAGCGATTCGATTGCTGCGGCCAACCCGACCACGAAGTTGATACAAGGTTGACAGACCCATATGATCAGCATTTTCGATAAAGAGAGTATTTGCATTTGGAATATCGACACCAGTTTCGATGATCGTTGTTGTAACTAAAATATCATACTCGCCATTAACAAAGTCTAAAAGGGTATTTTCTAAACGCACCTCTGTCATCTGTCCATGAACATAACCAATTGAAGCCTCTGGAATCAACTCTTTTAATTCTGAAACTTTTTGCTCAATGGTGTCAACTTTATTGTAAAGGTAGTAAACTTGTCCGCCTCGGTCTATTTCACGTAAAACCGCATCCCGAATAACCGTCCTATTATTCTCTAAAACATAGGTTTGGACTGGATATCGATTTGTCGGTGGTGTTTCAATGACCGATAAATCTCGAATTCCCAGCATCGACATATGGAGGGTTCGTGGAATGGGGGTGGCCGTCAAGGTCAGAACATCAACCTTCTTTTTTAGTTCCTTTAACTTTTCCTTATGCTTGACACCGAAGCGCTGCTCTTCATCTATCACCAATAGCCCCAAATCGGAGAATTTTACATCTGCTGATAGAAGGCGATGGGTACCGATAATAATATCAATCTGACCTTTTTCCAATTTTTCCAGAGTCTCTTTTTGCTCCCCTTTGCTTCTAAAACGACTGAGAACATCGACATTCACGGCAAAATCATTGAAACGTTCTTTAAAGTTTGTGTAGTGTTGCTGAGCTAAAACAGTGGTCGGAACCAAGATTGCCACCTGCTTATGATCGTTGACAGCCTTAAAAGCAGCCCTCATAGCCACCTCTGTCTTCCCAAAACCAACATCGCCAACCAAGAGTCGATCCATTGGACGGTCGCTCTCCATATCCTTCTTGATTTCCTGAATGCTTCTGAGCTGGTCATCTGTTTCCACATATGGAAAGGCATTATCAAACTCTACTTGATGCTGGTCGTCACTAGAAAATTTGAAACCTTTTAATTGACTACGCTCTGCATATAATTTAATAAGGTCATCGGCAATGTCTTCAACCTGGTGTTGTACTTTTTGCTTCGCTTTTTGGAAACGCCCATCATTTAATTTGTTAATTTTAGGTGCTTTTCCATCGCTAGCTACATATTTAGACAGAAGGTTGATTTGATCCACCGGAATGGAGATACGATCCGCATTTTGATACTGAATCGTCAAATAATCCCGATGAACTCCTGAAACCTCAATCGTTTCAATTCCTAAATAGCGACCAATACCATGTATATTATGAACCACATAATCGCCTTTTTCCAGTTCATTATAGTCTTTCAACCTTTCAGCATTGGAAATATTCTGACGACGAATCCTACGTTTGATTTTTTTCTGAATCATCTCATGCTCAGTAATCAAAACGATTTTTTCATCGACAAAATTAAATCCTTGAACTAGATTTCCTTCTATGAGCTGGACAGCTTTTTCATGGATGTCTTTTTCCTTGATGTAATCTAAATGAATCTCATAATCCTGTAAAGTTTTATGTAAACTTTGTAAACTTGAGGCTGAATTTGCTTGTAAGACTACCGTATAGTCCGATTTCCTAAAGCGATTGATTTCTTCTTTTAAGAGAGGAAACTGACTAAAGAATTCCTGCATTGGATATTGATTAAATTGATAAAGTGCATCAAATTTTAGATTTCCTAAGCCTTTATGGAAATTAGAAAAAAATGTAGCAGGTTTATATTTACGATAGTCCTGATAATTATTTGCAAAGTATTGTTGATTTGACAGTGCTTTACTATTTTGTAAATCATCTGTCAAGATATCGGCAACTTCTAACTCAAACTGTGCATGCTTGTCCATTATCTTTTGAAAATCATCAAAAAATATAGGAGTGTGCGTTGGCAAATAGTCTAAAATGGTCCATTCTTTCTGATAGAAAAAGGAAAGAAATTTACGAATATCTGCATGATGAGATTGCTCTCTAACAGAGCTTAATACTTCTTCTAAATAGGATTTTAAAGAAGGATCAACAACCGTAGAAAGGGACGCTTCAAGATTTTTCTGTCCTCTTGCATAATCTTCTTCCGTCAATAAAAGGTCTGTGACAGGCTCTATCAAAATCTGTTCCACATTTTCAAGAGAAAGCTGATTTTCAGGATTGAAAATCCTGATACCATCAATCTCATCTCCAAAAAATTCTATCCGATAAGGATATTGAGCCGAGCGTTCAAAAATATCTAGAATATCCCCTCTCAGACTGTACTCTCCTTGACTGAGAACCTGAGAAACCTTTTTATAACCATTACTTGACAAGGACTTTACTAGGTTGTCAAGGTTATATTCTTCAGTAACAGAAAGAATAAGCTCAGATTGTTTAAAAATATCAGGCTGGGGCAAGAATAAACGACTGGCTGCAACATTGATGATTAGAATCCCATTTTTCTCTTTGTCTGATAAAAAATTCATGGCTTCTAATCTAGCAAAGATTTTTTCTTGCGATGAAAAAACAAACTCAGCCAAAGGGGTATCATCTGCCAAGAAAGTATAGACTTTTTCCTCCCCCAACAAAGAAATCAAGTCACTAGCCAGACGCTCTGCTTCGTTCTGACTTGAAGTGATGACTAGGATTTTCTCCTGCTCTTCTAAGCTGCTAGCAATCGCTAAAGCCTTTGTTGAAGCTGAAAGTCCCATCACTAACTGACGGGTCTTTTTTTGCAATTGTTTCTTCCAGTCTACAATTTGTTGGTTTCGACCAAATAGATCAAGTAGTGTCATTGTCTTATCCATTGTATTGTTGCATGGTCTGCTCAAAATTCTCAGTTTGTAAATAATAATTTACAGCACTGTCAACTTTTTCTAATGTGTTTAAAATACTGATATAATCTTCCTCATCAAATTTTCCTAAAACATGATGAATAACTGACATATTATTTTTAGGTCTTCCAATGCCAATTTTCACTCGCTTGAATTCCTGTGTTCCAATATGTTTAATGATGGACTTAATACCATTGTGTCCGCCAGCTGAACCTTTGGTACGAAGACGAATTTTCCCAACTTCCATATCTAGATCATCATAAATAACGAGTAAGTCATCTATATCTAAGCCGTAGTAAGTGAGCAAGGCATGGACTGCTTTCCCACTTTCATTCATAAAAGTAGTCGGTTTTACAAAATAGACTTTTTCTCCATTCAAGAAAGTTGAAGCAATGTCTGCTTGAAAAATCTTATCTGCTGTAAACTTTAGATTTAATTCTTTACACATCTTGTCAACCAACATAAAACCTACATTATGTTTGGTTTCGAAATATTTATCTCCTGGATTTCCCAATCCAACAATTAATTTTGTCATTTTACTCCTTTATAAAAGCCAAAAGGGCTGGAAATTTCTTTCCAACCTATATATTTTAAATTTACACTTGATTTACACATTAAAGCGGAATTCCATAATATCGCCATCTTGAACGATGTATTCTTTTCCTTCTTCACGCAAACGTCCAGCTTCTTTTACAGCCTTTTCAGATCCATATTTTACCAAATCATCATAAGACATCGTCACTGCACGGATGAAACCTTTCTCAAAGTCTGAATGAATGATACCAGCTGCTTGAGGGGCTTTCATACCACGCTTGAAGGTCCAAGCTCGGACTTCCTTTTCACCAGCGGTAAAGTAGGTTCCAAGTCCCAACAAATGATAGGCTGCACGTGTCAACTTGTCTACACCTGATTCTGTCAAGCCGATAGCTTCCAGAAATTCTGCCTTGTCTTCATCGTCCAGTTCAGAAATTTCCTCCTCGGCACGCGCTGAGATGACAACAACTTCAGCATTTTCTGTAGATGCAAATTCACGAATCTGCTTCACATAGTCAATATTGTCTGGATCTGCAACTTCATCTTCACCGACATTGGCCACATAAAGTACTGGCTTAGTCGTTAAAAGAAAGAGACCTTTGACGATTTTTTGCTCTTCTTCTGTGAAATCAATTGTCCGAGCTGACAGACCATCTTCCAGAACAGGTTTGATTTTCTGCAAAACATTAAATTCTGCAACTGAGTCCTTGTCCTTCTGAGTACGAGCCATCTTCTCAACACGCGCATAGCGTTTATTGATACTTTCTAGATCGGCCAAAATGAGCTCCAGATTGATGGTCTCAATATCAGCCATGGGATCGACAAAGTCAGACTCACGGCCCTGTTCCCTCATGACATTTTCATCATCAAAGGCACGAACTACATGGACGATAGCATCCACTTCACGGATATTGGCCAAGAATTTATTTCCTAGACCTTCCCCTTTCGAAGCTCCCTTTACAATACCTGCAATGTCTGTAAACTCAAATGTAGTAGGAACCTTCTTTTGAGGTTTAATCAATTCTGTTAATTTGTCCAAACGAGCATCTGGGACCTCTACCCGACCGACATTTGGATCAATGGTCGCAAAAGGGTAGTTGGCAGCTTCTGCCCCTGCTTTTGTAATTGCATTAAATAAAGTTGACTTGCCCACATTAGGCAGTCCCACAATCCCTGCTGTTAAAGCCATTCGTATCTTCTCCATTCATCTTTTCAATCCAAACCATTATACCATAAATCCTTATCCTAAACAGCGGATTTGAATGAAAAATTTCCTGCTTTCGGGATAGAAATAGAAAATATTTCTGCAAAAAATGATATAATATAGTTAATATTTTGATAAAAGGAGTTAACCATGAAAAAACTGACAATTAAAACTTTTGTTCTTTCTTTCTTGACGATGTTTACTTTACTTTTTTTAGCTGCCTGCAGTAGCAGTCCTAAAAAAGCCTATTTTCAGTTGATTGATCAAAAGACCAAGCAAGACAGCCGGATCACTCTTGAGTATAAGGGCGATGATTTGCTGAACAATGAAACCAGCAATGTTTTCTATTATGAGCCTATCGGATTGACAAAAGATACCGCCAAAGAACAAATTGGAGGCTACATGCAAACTCTGGAAAACATTAAAGGACTTACTAATAAAATCGAATATAAAGACGATCATTTGACGCAAAAGATGACGATGGATTTTAGCAAGGCAGATATTTCAGAACTGAAAAGCAAACAACTTATCCAAACAGATGGAGACCAAAAAGCTAATTATATCAGTTATAAAGAAACGGTAAAATCTCTTGAAGCTTCTGGCTATAAAGAAGTCAAAGACGGCAAATTTGAAGAACTTAAATAAAAGCAGAAAACGGATAAGACTTTCTTGGTCTTATCCGTTCTTTGTTGATGAGATAGGTCATTCAAAATTGGGCTAAGTCAAAAAAGTGGACTATTCGATGACCTTCTTCATTTTTCTTTCAAAATCATATCTGCTCATCATGACAACGTGTTCGCAGTTACTGCAGCGAATCTTGATATCTGCT